>JAZUDA010000296.1:0-3037 GCA_045639455.1 Clostridia bacterium
GAATCAGATCGAGAAGGCGCTGCGGGTTGAGGACATTGTTCCCGTCCGTGCAACAGATATGGCGGATGCCATCCGGCTGGGCAGGGAAAACGCGAAGGATGGCTGGAACGTACTGCTGTCCCCGGCCTGCGCCAGCTTCGACATGTTCTCCGACTACGAGCAGCGAGGCCGCGTTTTCAAGGAAATCGTGCGCGCAATGAAATAATAGATCCATTTGGAAAGGAGAAGCGCTATGAAGAAATCCAAAAAAGCGGCACTGGCCATGGTTATCGTGTTCGCGATTGCCGTATTGGGTGTCTGCGCTTTTCTATACTTCCAAAGCTGCCTGCAGGTGATAAACGTATACGGCGCGGAACGTCTGCAGCAGGACCAGATTCTGGATATCGCGGGACTCCATAAGGGAAAAAGTATCCTTTTCGTCCGGGAGGCTGAGGTAAAGGACCGTATCAACTCGGACTACCGGCTGTCTTTCGAGGCCATGGTCAAACGATATCCCTGCGCTATCGACCTGTACGTGTATGAGCGGGCACCGAGGGCATATTTCCAGTATAACGGTATGGAGTATACCATCGACAAGGACGGTGTGGTTCTGTCTGCCTCCTCTGTTTTACAGCAGCAGCCCGGGCTGATTCTGCTTTCCGGCCTGTCTGTCAAGTATGCCCGGGAGGGTGAGGTGCTTTGCCTCAATACCCAGCGCCAGCAGACGGCGGTTGTCAGTCTGCTGACCTATCTGTACGACCTGGCGTATCTGAACTACGTGGGGCAGGCGTCACTGTCGGATTTGGATAACATCTACCTGACACTGACGGATTCCAGCTTTGTACGGCTTGGAAATGACACGTATATCCGCGCCAAAATCCTGTCGCTGGCGACAATGCGTATGGCGCTGGCGGAAATGGGCAAGGGCCCGGGGGAACTGACGGTGACCAATCCGGAACGCCCCACCTACCTCGCCTTTGAAGAATAACATGACGCGAAAGCCGCGGGAATCCCGCGGCTTTGCCATTTGATTGAAAATGCGTTATAATGAACGGCGAACAAAGCTGTGCCGAAAGGAAGAAACCGATGGGACGAATCGTTGTAATGGCGGAAAAACCAAGCGTGGGTCGTGACATTGCCCGCGTTTTGGGCTGCAAAGAAAAGGGAGACGGCTGCCTTTTCAACGATACTTATCTGGTCACCTGGGCGGTGGGGCATCTGGTGGCACTGTGCGACCCGGACGAAATCGATGAAAGCTATAAGAAGTGGCGCCGGGAAACGCTGCCTATTCTGCCGGAAAGCTTTCCACTGAAGGTGCTTCCCAAAACACGCAGCCAGTTCTCCACGGTGAAGAAACTGATTTGCGCCAAGGAGACCGACTCGCTGATTTGCGCCACGGACGCGGGGCGGGAGGGTGAGTTGATTTTCCGCTTTATCTATGAAAAGAGCGGTTGTAGCAAACCCTTTTCCCGCCTGTGGATTTCCTCTATGACGGATGAGGCTATCAAGGAAGGCTTCGCCGCCATCAAGCCCGGCGAGGATTATGACGGGCTGTACCGCTCCGCCATCTGCCGTGCCCAGGCGGATTGGCTGGTCGGCATGAACGCCAGCCGCGCTTTCACGTTGAAATATAACGTGCTCCTGTCCATCGGACGGGTGCAGACACCCACGCTGGCGATTCTTGTGCGGCGGCAGGACGAAATCGATCGGTTTGTGCCGGAGGAATACTATACCCTGACAGCGGACTTCGGAGATTATGTTGGCACCTGGTTCCGTCATGGCGCGGAAAACGATACCCGCCTGCCCACGAAGGAAGCAGCGGACGCGATTGCTGCCGCTGTCAAGAACGGGCAGGGCACGGTTACTTCTTTGGAGAAACAGCAGAAACAGGACTGGCCGCCTCTGCTCTACGACCTGACCACGCTCCAGCGGGACGCTAACCGCATGGCCGGCTTTACCGCGAAGAAGACCCTGGCGCTGGCGCAGAGCCTGTATGAAAAGCACAAGGTCATTACCTATCCCCGTACCGACAGCCGCTGCCTGCCCCACGATATGGTGGGTCGCGCCACACAGGCGGTGCGGAATGTGCCGGACGAGTATAAACAATACATTCAGCCGGCCATGCCGGAGGGAAAGCTGACGGTCAGCAAACGGATTTTTGACGATACGAAGATCTCCGATCACCATGCCATTATCCCGACCACGAAAAAATGCGATATGAGCGCCCTGAGCCCGGATGAGCGGAAGCTGATGGATATCATTCTGCGCCGCCTTTTGGCCGCCTTTTCGCCGGTGCACCAGTATGAGCAGACCCGCGCGGTTACAACGGTGGGGGAGAATACTTTCCGTACCGTGGGCAAGACCGTAACACAGCCCGGTTGGAAGACACTGTATCCTCCGTCCGGCAAGGATAAAGAGGAAACGCCTTTGCCCGAACTGAAGGAGGGCGATACCCGGGAGGTACACGGTACCCGGGTAAAGCGTGACGCCACCAAGCCCCCGCCCCTGCACAATGATGCCAGCCTGCTTTCCGCCATGGAAAACGCGGGCAAGGAATCCGACGACGAGGAGCTGCGGGATATCATGAAGGGGAGCGGCCTTGGTACGCCGGCCACCCGTGCTGCCATTATTGAGCGACTGCTGGAGGTAGGCTACGCTGCCCGGAAGGGGAAAAATATCATCCCTACAGAAAAAGGCATTCAGCTGATTCGAGTGGCACCGGAGGAAATCGCTTCCCCTGAAACCACCGGCCGGTGGGAGTTGGCGCTGGACAAGATTGCCCGGGACGAGCAGGACCCGGTACGCTTCATGGAGGGAATCCGCAGGCTGAGCTCGTTCCTGGTGGATTACGCCGCGAAGGCGGAGGGGGAGAACCCGTTCCCACCGGAGGAGCGGAAGGGCAGAAAGACGGGCGGCTCGTCCAAGCAACTGCCGGATACGGTATGCCCGGTATGGGGGCAGGGCAAGGTGGCGGAAGGACCGAAGGGCTCCTTCTGCAGCCGCTGGAAGGAAGGCTGCCACTTCACCGTGTGGAAGGACTGCCTGACGAAATCAGGCG
>JAZUDA010000297.1:0-2861 GCA_045639455.1 Clostridia bacterium
GCACCACAGTGATGTTGACGCACTGCCAAGCTGAGCATCGGCTTCGGTTGCAGTTTGGGATACACACACACCTGTCCGCCTGCTTCCGCCAGTACTGCCGCGGTCAGTTCCGCAAAATCGCGGCTGTGGATACGGCTGTCACAACTCACCGCGCAGGACGGATGTTCAGCCGTTTCTTTCAGATAACGCGCCAGTCCGCGCGTTGCTTTCATCACAGTCCAAACGTTCATCCGGTTCGTACCTGCGCCCAGCACACCCCGCAAGCCGCCGGTGCCAAAGGCAAGCTCCCGGTAGAAAGCGTCACTCGCCGTCTCCGCGTTCATTCCCTTCAGTTCTGCCGCAAGTTCATCCGGCATCCCGGGCCAGTTCAGCCACTGTGTGACCTTTTCGTCAGTCGTCATCATTCGGATTTCCTTTCTTTTTAGGTCTGCGGATCCTGCTGCAGAGATACTTCCGCGTTTAACCCGTCGAAAAAAGCACGCTTTCGCGTGCCTTTAATAATTCATTTCTTGTTGGCCTTCGATTCTGAAAGGCTGGACAGCCTGAGATTTCCAGGAAAAAGAATCCAACGTCAAGCGGACACCTTTTTCCATCAGGGTATTGGCAATATCCTCAAACAGGACATAGAGATGCCGTGCAAAGAAACCGTTGCCGTTTCCTTCCCACATTCTTTCCAGAATCTGGGATTCGATATCCGTTACCGTAATCGGATCGTATCCGTCAAAGGAGAACTGAGAGATATAACGTCCACGGCCATAGGCGCGGAGTCCCTCCTTCGGTACACAACCCAACCATGAATCGGCAACATTCAGCAGTACTTTGTAATAAGCCAGCACTTCCTTCGGAAGTTCAAAGCAGATCATGTCCTTGAGCTCCTTGATGCTGGATCCGTTGCGTTGCCCGTATACACTGAAGGTGAGGAGCGCGTTATCGTACAGGAAAATGGAAAAACCGCCGTCATCCGGGTTGGTGGAGGCAAGGGGGACATACTTGTAACCGAACACGGGGTTTCCGTCATTCGTTGCGTACATGGTTCCGTATCCCCCCTTTCAGCTTATTGTACAAACAAGTTACATTTTACACGATTTGTCCGTATTCGTCAAGAATTTACCACAATATATTGAGGTTTTATTCCAATTTTCTCCACAGGATACATGGCATGTATCCTCCATCAGGGTTACAAAAAAAGGACTTCCCTTTTTGAGGGAAATCCTTTGAGCTTGCGTTTGATCGCGCTATTGATTAATAGCGGGGCTGACGCTGCGCTTCGTAGCACTCACGGCAATAGACGGGACGATCTCCGCGGGGCTGGAAGGGCACCTGGGTGTTGCAGCCGCAACCGGCGCAAACGACTTCATACATCTGGCGGGGGCCATTGTTGTTTCCGCCATTCTGGGCGCGACGGGCAGCACGGCAAGCGGGGCAGCGGGTGGGTTCATTCTGGAAGCCCTTTTCCGCAAAGAAGGCCTGCTCGTTGGCAGAGAACACGAATTCGTTGCCGCAGTCACGGCAGGTCAAGGTCTTGTCTTCGTACATGGTAGAAAACCTCCTAAAAGTTGTTACCCATAACATTGGTGAATCTTTGAGTCCTGTTCCCGTCAATGATCGGTTAACAACCTTGCTGGGAGATGAACCCGTCTGCCATCGTTTGGGTCTTTGGGAATTATAGCATGGAATCCTTTGCTTGTACAGTCTACCCCGCAAAAAAATCGCCACACATTCGCCAGGTTTTCGTTCGTTCCGGTAGACAGTAACCGTCCAAACCGCGTAAAACACCGGTTTGCAAATACTTCTGCAGTTTTTTGCAAAAGATGCTTGACAAAAATAACCGGATGCGATAATATGAACAAGCCGCTTGCGTGAGAGGTTCTCACGAGGGCAGGCAGGTTAGAACAGCAGGTACGGGAGCATAGCTCAGCTGGGAGAGCACTTGCCTTACAAGCAAGGGGTCACAGGTTCGAGCCCTGTTGTTCCCACCATATAATCTGGCCCGGTAGCTCAGTTGGTTAGAGCGCCAGCCTGTCACGCTGGAGGTCGAGGGTTCGAGCCCCTTCTTGGTCGCCATTATGGCTTGGTAGCTCAGTTGGTAGAGCATGTGACTGAAAATCACAGTGTCGATGGTTCGATTCCGTCCCAAGCCACCAGACCTTTTATGCGGTAGTAGCTCAGTGGTAGAGTGCCACCTTGCCAAGGTGGATGTCGCGAGTCCGAATCTCGTCTACCGCTCCAATGGCGTGATAGCCAAGTGGTAAGGCGAAGGTCTGCAAAATCTTTACGCTCCGGTCCGAATCCGGATGACGCCTCCATAAAATCCCTTGAACGTGAGTTCAAGGGATTTTTACTTGCCCATTTGTTCGTTCTTTCCTCTTCCCGAAGTGAAATGATTGAGACCCTCCATGATCCAGGGCATGGGAGACGATAGGGGCTTCCTACCCCTATGACCCCGGGCAGGGAATTTCATTCCCTGCACCCTGTTCTTTTTATATATTGGTCTGCGGAATGGTAATTCCGGAAAACGACATCGGCGGTACAAACGCCGATTTATTATATAACGGAATCAGATTCTTCTTTATTTTGATTCATGTGCCCCGGCGGGATGCCCTCGCGGGACGCGAGGCGCGGACGGAATTCTTTCCGTTCGCTGGGTTCGGGCGGGTTGACGATGGCGGAAACACTTGTGTTCCCCGCCGAGGAGACACGCCGGAAGCGCACTCCCGCCGCTAAACACGCCGCCAATAATCCCCCATAAAAGGGTGCAGGGAACAAGGTTCCATGCTCAGGATTTCAGGGGCAGATGCCCCTGAACGTCCCCCACACGTCCCCTGCCGTCCCTCACCGGAACAGGCTGCCGTTCTTCTCCA
>JAZUDA010000298.1:0-3565 GCA_045639455.1 Clostridia bacterium
CACTCCCATCGAGCCTGATGGCGTTGTGGAAATCGTGAAGGCCGCCACTGCCGACAAGACCGGCAAGGATTCCTTCATGATTGAGTTGTCCTACGTGACCGAGTCCGGCCGCATCGGCACCTTCCCCACCCTGCATTTCGAGACTGTTCCGATCTCCCTGCTGAGTACGGATGCCATGACCGGCGCTACCGCCATCTCCTTCACAGCCCCCGCGAAATAAACCCTCAAGGAGGCCTCGGGCCCCGTGAGGATATTTCAGGCACAGCAAAGCCCGTCGAAAAGGATTTCTTTTCGACGGGCTTCTTTGTATCATCATGCAATTCCGTATCAGGGAATCATCACTTCTTCGCCGCGGTATTCTTCTTCGCGGTGGTCGTATGCTTGATAATCTTCTTGCCGGTGGCGGAAGAGCTTCCAGCGGTAGTGCTCTTGGAAGAGGAAGAGGTACTCTTCTTCCCCGCAGAAGTAGTGCTCTTCTTTGCCGTGCTGCTCTTCGATGTGGAAGAGGTACTTTTCTTTGTCGTACCATTCTTCGATGTAGAAGAGGTACTCTTCTTTGCCGTACCCGTTTTCGTGGTAGTCTTCTTCGGTTCCTCGGTTCCGCCTACCAGGCTGCCCAGTAGACCGTCCAGCAAGCCGCCGTTGCTACCCTTGCCATCGTTGCCGCCCAGCAGACCACCCAGGAGGCTGCCCAGGCCGGAGGAGGAAGAATCGTCGTCTTCATCGTCGTCATCGTCACTGTTGCCGCCGCCCAACAGGCCGCCCAGCAGGCCGCCAATGCCGCTGTTTCCGCCCAACAAACCGCCCAGCAGGCCACCGTTGTCACTCTTGCCGTCAGAGGAACCCAGCAGGCTCTTCAGAACGGGAACCGCCGCAGCAAAAATGGCAAGAACAGTCTCCAAATTAATGCCCGTGGACTTGGAAACGCTCTTGGCGGCCTTTTTCTCCTTGGTGCCGCCCAGCAGCATAGGCAAAGCTTCCGTCAGAACGGAGGTCACATCCGCCTTGGAGGCGCCGCTTTTTTCGCTTACATCGTTGCTGCTCAGCAGGGATGAAAGAAGATTGCCGATATCCATATTGTCATTTACTCCTTTATCGTTATACTCCATATATTATTATGCGCTTTTTCCTCCGCCGCGTCAAGTTTTTCTTGAAAAAGCAGGAAAAACATGTATAATAGAATTGTTTCCGGACAAATATGAAAAACAGGAGTGTATCGAACAATGCCCGCCGAAAAGAAAGAACATAAAATCGTTTCCGCCTCCACCGGGGCGCAGATGGACAAAGAGACCGCGGCCCAGACCCGCGGCACCGCCGTGAAGAAGGCTGCCCCCGTGGGTAATGCCGGTTCCAAGCGAATCATTGCCATCATTCTGTGGGTGCTGGCCATCGGCTTCGAGGTATGCGGCATCCTGGTTGCCTTCGGCAAGATGGACCTGAAGTTCATGCCCCAGCTGTGGCAGCTGATTGCCTTCATTGTGCTGGATTTGGCTGCGGTCGTCGTTGGCAGCCAGTTCTGGAAAAAGGCCAACCACATTGACCCCGCTTCCAAGAAGAACAAGGTAAAGTTCTGGCTGTGGAACAACATGGGCGTCATCGTCGCCGTACTGGCCTTCGTGCCCTTCATTATCCTGCTGCTCACCAACAAGAACCTGGATAAGAAGACCAAGACCATCGCCGCTGTGGCTGCCATCATTGCATGCCTGATTGCCGGTGTATGCAGCGTGGACTTCAACCCCGTCTCTCTGGAGGAGAAGGAAGCCGCCATGACCGCCATCCAGGGTGAGGTTCTGTGGACCAACACCCTGTCCGGCAAGGTCTACCACACCCATGAAGATTGCCAGGCGCTGAACCGTACCGAAGAACTGGTACAGGGTACCGTGGAAGAAGCCATCGCCGATGGGCGTACCCGTCTGTGCAGCTTCTGCGCTCGTCGTGACGATCTGCAGGATATCGTGGCGACCGATGGCATCACCGTCACCGCAGAAGACCTGGTCAACGCCGGCGAATAACCCTCGTTTGATACAAAAAGGAGTCAGGAGTATTATCCTGGCTCCTTTTTTCGTCCAGAAAAAGGGATAGAAAAGCCCACCCCGCGTTGCGCGGAGTGGGCTTAATCGCCTTTGAAATTATGCCTCAACAGGAGCAGCGGTCTCTTCCACCAGTTCCTCACCGGGGATTTCTTCAATCGTCAGGGCTTCGTCTTCCAGAACCTCACGGATGGACAGGCTGATGCGCTTGGCTTCGGGATCCACGACCAGAACCTTCACACGGATTACCTGACCAACCTGCACAGCGTCTTCAACCTTGGCCACACGGGTCAGGGCGCACTGGGAGATGTGAACCAGACCGTCCAGACCGGCTTCCAGCTCCACGAATGCACCGAAGGGCTGGATGCGGACAACCTTGCCCTCTACGACAGAGCCAACGGGATACTTCTCGGTGGCAACATCCCAGGGCTTGGGCTGCAGAGCCTTCAGGCTCAGCTGAATGCGCTCACGTTCCTTATCCAGGGACATGATTTTCACTTCAACTTCCTGGTTGGGAGCGACAACATCGCCGGGATGCTTTACGCGGCCCCAGGACAGATCGGTCACGTGAATCAGGCCATCCACGCCACCCAGGTCAACAAAGGCGCCGAAGTCGGTCAGGCGGCGAACGATGCCCTTTACAATGGCACCCTCCTCCAGCTTTTCCCAAGCGGCAGCCTTGCGGCTCTCGTTTTCTTCCTTCATAGCAACCTTGCGGCTGGCCACGATGCGCTTCTTGGTGGTGTCGACTTCGATCATCTTCAGGCGCATTTCCTTACCGACGAACTCGTCAATCTTCTCAACATAATGAGAGGCCAGGTGAGAGGCAGGCACAAAGGCGCGGATGCCATCGATCAGCGCAATCAGGCCACCCTTGACCGCTTCCTTACCGACGCCATCCACACATTCGCCGGCTTCGTACTTCGCCATCAGCTCGTCCCATACCTTGCGGTTCACAATGTTCTTCTGAGAGAGAATCACATTGCCTTCGCCGTCGTTGACCTTGACAACTTCGACCTCGATCTCGTCGCCAACCTGGACATTCTCGTCCACCATCTCGGACTTGTTTACGAGACCGTCGGACTTGTAGCCGATGTTGACGCAGACTTCGTCATCCGTAATCTGAATTACGGTACCGGTCATGGTCTGGCCGGGCTTAATGCGGACGAGAGTCTTCTCGAAGGCAGCGGCAAAGCTGTCCTGTTCCTGGGTGAGTTCCTGTGCGTTACGTTCCATGTCGTTCATGTGGGTGACAACCTCCTTGAGTAACCACTGCGGTGTCGATGCACCTGCGGTGATTCCAATGAAATCAGATATATTTGCAAAGGCGGGCGGAATTTCCGCCGCACGCTCTACCAAAATAGTACGCGGGCAAACCGCACGGCAAACATCGTACAGCTTGCGGGTATTGGCGCTTTGCCGACCGCCGACTACAATCATGCAGTCAGCCTGTGCCGCGAGGGCACGGGCGGCATTCTGTCGCTGACGGGTCGCGCCGCAAATGGTATCCTGCCAGGTCAGATTCCGGACACGGG
>JAZUDA010000299.1:0-6373 GCA_045639455.1 Clostridia bacterium
CGGTTCCCCGCGTTCTGTTGGAGCCCGGCCGCGCCATTGTGGCGGATGCAGGGCTGGCGGTTTACACTGGAGGCACGGTAAAAACCATTCCCGGCTACCGAACTTACGTGTCTGTAGACGGTGGCATGACGGACAACCCCCGTTTTGCCCTCTACAGGGCCCGCTACACCGTTTTCGCCGCAAACAGGATGAATGAGCCCACCGATTTAATCTGCTCTGTAGTGGGCCGCTGCTGCGAAAGCGGCGATATCCTGCAGGAGCAGGTTCCCCTGCCTTCGTCCCTCCGCCGCGGAGACCTGCTGGCTGTCTGCACGGGAGGAGCTTACCAATATTCCATGTCCTCCAACTATAACCGGATTCCCCGTCCCCCGGTCATCATGCTGCGTGATGGTGAAAGCTATACCGCCGTCCGCAGGGAAACCGCAGAGGATTTGCTGCGGTTGGACGAATAATGCGCGTGAGGAATACCGATGAAGATTCGCCGTCTGAACGATCGGGATGACCGTATGGCATTGAGCCGGATTTACGAGAAAAGCTGGCGGTTTGCCTATCAAGGCATTATCCCGCAGGATTACCTGGACGGGATTCCCGCGGGACGATGGGCCCATGCCTTTGACCGTCCCGGAACAAATACGCTCGTTTGTGAAGAGAACAGGCTGCTGATCGGCGCAGTATGTCTCTGCCGTTCTCGTTTCAATCGTTGGCCGGAGGCAGGAGAAATCATCTCCATCTATTTTCTACCGGAATGGATTGGATTTGGCTATGGACGACAGTTGATGCGTTCCGCGTTGGATGAACTGAAAAAGCAGGGTTTCCGCACCGTTTTCCTGTGGACTTTGGAGGACAATGTCCGCGCCCGCCGGTTCTATGAACGTATCGGTTTTATCTGCACCGGCGACATCATCGAGGACTGTATCGGTGGAAAGAATCTTCGGGAAATCCGGTACGAAATCACCCTTGAGCCATAAAAAAATCCGTCAGGTAAAACTCCTGATGGATTTTTCATATCTGAGCCTCATTACCGACCGGCAATACGCTTCAAAAGTGACTTGCAGCATCCTTTCACTTTTTCAACCAGCGGCTTGCCGTTTTGCATTTTCTCCAACCGTTTTTGCATCTCGGCAATCTGATGCTGCAATTCCTCATTCTGCTTTTGATGCTTCAGAAGTTCGGCTATCTGCTGCTGCAATTCTTCTATCTGCTTTTGTTGCTTCCGCGCATCGGATTCCAGGGCATACGCCCGTTCTCCTTTCAAGTCTGTCAGCGGGAAGAAAGTTTTTTGACCATTTTCAGTCTTCACAATCGCAATACTTCTTGCCCCAGGCTTGCCTGTTTTCCTGATTTCCAGCGTTGTTTCCGGCTGATTCTCCGTTTCAGGAACGTGAACGGTCAGCTTTTCCGTTTCTGGTTTCTGTTCCTGCTGCTGAACCAGCCCCATCAGGCACGCGTATGGTACCTCGTTGCGGATACGTGCCGTCAGGGTATCATTCTCGCCAAAGAAGGTATCGTATTTTTCGAGGATTGCCGCCATCTGTGCATCGTTTTCGCCAGCGCCGATGTTTGCTTTATATAGACCGACTTCCTGCGTGTTTTCAACCCAGTTCAGCGGACAGCAATCCTTTATTAAGACCGTTTTGGTGTTCGCCATCACCTCCATAACCTTCAGCCACAGGTCATCCGCGTGCAGGCATAGCGATTCGATATCTACTATATTGAACAGCGCAGGGTGCAGACAGTGCGGCGGGTAGAGTACGCCGCCCACGCCGGTGGGGATGTTCAAAAAAGTAGGCTGATCCACCAGATAGGAGTTGATTCGGGACCACTGATTGTAACGGGCGATTTTCCCGTCCGGGGTAAATGTAATCATGTGGCACCGTCTGGCGCAGACGCAATCCGGAAATCGCAGATGGGCATTGTACAGTGTTTCAACCATATCCGGCGGATAAAAGATATCATCGTCCACGGTAATGACAAGATCGTCCGGATACTCCTTCATGGTATAGTAATATTTCTTGTGCGGCTTCAGGTTCTTGTCACACCAGCGGATTGTGAGTCCCCGCTCGGTCAGGGCAATCAAATCTGCCGGGAGATCGGCCTCACCACCCGGAAATTCGTCCTTGCTCAGCCAAAGCAGCACCATATCGGCCGGTTTCGTCTGCGCCAAAACCGTTTCAAGCGATTTTGCCACATACGGAATTCTTTTAGGATACGAAGTAAGTGATACAATAAGACGTGGAGATGCCACCCCCGTCACGGCTTCAGTGTTCGTCTGCTTGTTTTGATTTTCGATACTATTCATTTCAGTTCCTCACTTTTTTGATTGAGCTTATAACTGCAAGCCTGAGCCGGCCTCAAAACAGTTCGTCAAGTAGAAGGTAGTAGCGGTATTTTTCCTCATTCATTTCTATATTCAGCGCATTCATCAGCATTTCCGGCCGGAAATCATATCGATAGAGCGGGTTGGAATAAGCTCCGTAAAAATTACTTTTCAGGCTGCGGATGGCAATGGCGATATCCTGCCATCTGTCCGCCGGGCCCATCTTTCCCAGGTCAATCAGGCCGGTGATTTCATTCCCATCCGCGAATATATTCGGCAGGCAGAGATCGCCGTGGGTCAGCACAATGTCCTCCGGCGGACGGTTCTCCTTCAGCCATGTCAACAGCTCCGCGGGGTTTCTGAATCCGTCCGGCCCGAATGTTTCCGGCTCCGCGTCATCCACGTCCACAAGGCCATGGGAAACGTTGTACTCCGCCACCTTCAGGCGTTCAGAAAGAAGACTTTCCCGGCAGACACACCCGGCGGTGTCGATGGTCCACATCATTTTCATGCTTCGGGCAACCATGTCAATCACTTTTTCTGGGTGACGCATGTATTCCGGGTCACACAGCATTTTCCCAATGACGCGGCTCATCAGCGTAAATGCCATGCCGTCCCGAACGCGGTACGCGAGGATTTCCGGCACCGGCAAACGCCGTCCGACCCAGGCAGCGATGGCAGCTTCCTGATCCGTTTCCCCGCTTCGAGGCTGGATTTTTAGCACATGGCGGTCATAGATTCGTACCTCGGACCCGGACTTTCCGATTTCGTCCAAGGCGTAGGCCATGCCTCCCACGATTTCTTCAATCTCTTCGGGCAACGTTTGGATTTTCACGTTTATTCCCCCTCCCGCATTGCTTCAAGTGTACCATATTATCGCAAAAATAGAAAGAGCGGCGAAGGGAAATTCCTCCGCCGCCTGGGTTTTACGCGTGTAATACTTTGTGGTTCAGCCACTTTCCGCTTCTAAGGCGGAAGGTGAAGATAAAAGCCCGGATGGTCCAGTCGCTGAACATACCGATCCACATCGCCATAGGCCCCACATGGAACAGCGTTGCGGTCAGAACGGTGATGGCAACACGGCAGCTCCACATGGTGCAGGTTGAAACAATCATCGGGAACTTCACATCCCCCGCCGCCCGCATGCCGTAGGCGGGAATGAAAGAGAAAACCCACGGGAAGGGCTTGTAGAAGCTGATCCACAGCGTCATATGAATTGCCAATTCGGCGGCATCCTGCTCCATCCCGGTAATAACGGTTATCGGCTTGACAAGCGCTGCCACAACGGCGCAGGAGATAATCAGCGTGATTTCGGAGTACTTCATCAGCTTCTTCATGTAGTACTTCGCCTGTTCCTGCTCGCCCGCGCCCATGCACTGACCGATTACGGTCATCAAGCCAAGACCAATTGCAATGGGGGCATGGGTCGCGGCCTGCTCCAGAGAAGCGGCCATAGCGTTCGCTGCCATGGCGGTGGTGCCCATGGTGGAAATCGTGGACTGCACCACCAGCTTGCCAAACTGAAACATGCTGTTTTCCACACCGGTTGGAATACCGATACGCATAATCTGCCGGATACGGGAAAAGTTGGGCCGGATGGTACGATAATCTCGCACCACAATGTCCTGTTTTTGTCTGCGAAGCAGCAGCAGCACGGTCACCGCACTGAAAATACGGGATACCAGCGTGGGAATGGCCACGCCCAGTACACCCATTTTAAACACGAAAATCAGCAGCGCGTTGCCGCCGATATTGATGCAGTTGGAAATCAGGCTGACCCGCATCGGCAAACGCGAATTGCCGCAGGAGCGGAACAGCGCAGAGCCCGCGCTGAACAGCGCCAGGAAGGGAAAGGAAAGGCTGGTGACCAGCATATAGACCTTCGCGCCCTCCATGACATCCACCTCGACCGTGCCGAAAATCAAGCTCAGCAGAGGCCCGCGAAGCAGCGCGCACAGGGCAGCGATTGCGGCAGAAATGACAACGATTGCCAATATCAGCTGGCGGCCTGTTTCAGAGGCTTCTTTCTTGCTTCCGCTGCCGATGAAGTGAGAGCTGACAATAGCGCCGCCTGTTGCCATGGCGGAAAAGAGCTGAATCATCAGGATATTCACCGAGTCCACAAGAGACACGGCGGAAATAGCGGAGGAGCTGACGGTTGTCACCATCATGGTATCCGCCGTTCCCATCAGCGAAGTCAGGATTTGTTCCAGCATCAGGGGAAGAAGAAGATTGCGCAAGTCGCGCGGAGAGAAGATCATATCATCACCACCGGCGCGTATTATACACCCGGCAACACCGTTTTGCAACAAAAACGAGGCCGTGTTTTTCTTCCGTGCCGGTTGAAATACGGCGTTTCTTTACGGAATGATTGCAAAAAAAAGGCAAATGGTGTAGAATAATCCTGAAATGTGTTTTTTACCGAAATGCGAGGTGTTTTTCCGATGCGATGCGGTTGCCCCAGTTGTGGGGCGTTTATGGTTCATGCCGACAGGGAGGAAAGCTGCTGCGTTTGCCCTGATTGCGGGTATAAGTGCAATGCTTGCCTTGGCACCAATACGGTAGTGAGCCGAGAACTGCTCAAGAACGATGCCATGCAGGAGGAGCTGCTTCGCCGCCTGGCGCGGGCCGAAGACAGCGAGGAACAGGAGGAAGACCCTTATGCGTATTAAGGTCACGGCCGATTCGACCTGCGACTTATCCCCCGAGATGATTCAGGATTATGATATCACCATTTTTTCTTTGTATGTCCGCATGGGTGAGGAGGTCTATCAGGACGGTATCACCATCCACCCGCGGGATATTTTTTCCCAGGTGGAACAGGGTGCCCCTCTGCCTGCCACCGCGGCAGTAAACAGTGAGGATTACCGTAGCGGTTTTGCGGAGCTGTCACCCCTTTACGATGCGATTATTCACATCAGCCTGGGCTCCGGGTTCTCCAGCTGTTGCCAGAACGCCACCATCGCCGCGGAAGAATTCCCCAACGTGTATGTAATCGACTCCGCCAACCTTTCCACCGGCCAGGGGCTGATTGTGATGGAAGCGGTACGGCTGAGCAAACAGGACCTGGATGGTGCCGAAATTGCCGCCCAACTGAAGCAGCTCGTCCCCAAGGTGGAGGCATCCTTCCTGCTGGACCGTTTGGATTATATGCAGAAGGGCGGCCGTTGCTCCATGATTGCCATGCTGGGCGCCAATCTGCTGCGTCTAAAGCCCTGTATTGAGGTTCAGAACGGCGAAATGAAGCTGGTGGAGAAGTTCCGCGGGCCTTTCCCCAAATGTATCAGCGAATACTGCCGCAAGCGGTTGGAAAACCGGCAGGATTTGCAGGACGGCATGGTGTTTATCACCCATCCGGACGCCTCTCAGAAGGCGGTTGACGCCGCCCGCGAGGCTGTGGAAGCCTACGGCAATTTCGCCAATATTTACGAGACCCACGCCGGCTGCACCATTTCCAGCCACTGTGGCCCCAACACGCTGGGGATTCTCTTTATCAGGAAGTGAACGTGTTGAACCGTATCGCCCGTTTTACCCATGTATCAAGGGAGCAGTTTGAGCAGGATTGGCAGGAGACCTTTTCCTCCCCCGCGCCTGATTTTCCTCCCCTGCCGGTCCGGGCCACCGCCGGCTCCGCCGGGTATGACTTTGCAAGCCCCTTGTCCTTTACCCTGAAGCCCGGTGAAACAGTCAAGATTCCCACCGGCATCCGGGCTGAAATGGAACCCGGCTGGGTTCTGCTGGTATTCCCCCGCAGCTCCCTGGGCTTCAAGTACCGTCTTCAGTTGAACAATACCGTGGGCGTAATCGACGCAGACTATGCCTTCGCGAAAAATGAAGGTCATATTTTTCTGAAGCTGACCAACGATTCCAACGACAATAAAACGCTGGAGGTTCCCGCAGGTATGGCCATCGCACAGGGCATTTTCCTCCCCTTCGGCATTACGGAGGATGGCTGTGGCGGTGCCGTCCGGACAGGCGGGACCGGATCTACCACAAAGAATGGGAAATGAAAATGAAGCTGTTTTCTCCTTCCATCGTGTTTGCCGGGCCGATTGT
>JAZUDA010000300.1:0-5075 GCA_045639455.1 Clostridia bacterium
CATGCTGGACGGCATCGACAAGGCACCTCTGCAGAAGTGGATGGAGGAGCATACGGAAGACAAGGATATCCGCCATTTCGGCGATAAGGTTCGCTATGAGCGGGAAAAGGGCACCTATACCGTGCCGCGCCACAACGTAGAGTTTTATGAGGAACTGGATGGCTCCTGGCGCGTGAACATGGCGCAGGTGAACAATGTGGACTCTGCCAATCCGGAGCAGACCACGGAAGCGCTGATTCGCCTGCGCAAGCAGATTCCGGAAATCATTTGGTTCCTGAAGAAGTATGTACCTGGGTGCGAGAACGCTCGGCTGCGTGTATCCTCCTCCGTGCTGGGTGTGCGGGAATCCCGTCATATCGTGGGTGAGTTCGTGCTGAAGGGCGAGGATCTGGCCCAATCCACCCGATTTGAAGATGCCATTTTCCTCTCCGGCAACGTGATTGATATCCACCAGAACATGGCGGTTTACTATCCCACCACCCATGCGACCGAGGCATATGAGGTTCCTTACCGCGTCCTGCTGCCTCAGAAGGTCAGCAACCTGCTGGTGGCCGGCCGCTGTATTTCCGCGGACCGCAAGGCCGTTGGCGCGATTCGCGTAATGCCGCCCTGCTTTGCCATGGGTCAGGCCGCGGGTACTGCCGCCGCGATGTGCGTGAAGAACGGCACCACCCCCGCCACGGTGGACGTGCCTGCGCTGCAGCAGTTGCTGCGCGACGCGGATGTGACCGTCCGCAAGGAAGAAATCCGCTGATAGAATTAACAGTACGAAAAAAGGCCGCTGCCATCCTGTGAAGGAGACAACGGTCTTTTTGAATGCTTTTCGTTTTTTGTTTCGCTCTGATGCGTGGATTCAGAATAGGTTGCTTCTGCCGGGAGCCTTTTTCTTAAGGACCTTGGCGAGGAACAGCGCAGCGGTAGAATAGAGAACCAGCACAGGGAGCGAATACAGCACCGCGCCGGCGAAGGTATAGTTGGTATCAACGGAAGTGATATCATTCAGCCGGGTGGACAGGGGGCGGAGGTACGGCGTTTGCAGCAAAATCAGCGGCTGCTCCACCATGTTCCAGACTTGGGCGAAGACAAGAAACGTCAGTACAGCAATCCCGGGGAGGATCTGGGGCAGGGTGATATGCCGAAAAACGGTCAGCGCGGAGTTCGTTTCCAGCGCGGCCGCTTCGTATTGCTCCTGACCGATTCGCCGTACCCAGACAAAGAGGACAACAGGCCCCGCCGGAGAAAAAGCACCGAGCAGAATAACGCTCCACAGCGAATCGTACAGGCCGATCGATACGATCATTTTGTAAACAGGGAGCATAACCGTCTGGAACGGAAGCAGGAAAGCTGCGAAATACAGACAAAGAATCAGTTTTTGAAAAAATGCTGGAAGCTGGTTAACAAATGCAATCACAATCAGGGACACGACCGTACACAGCACCACGGATGCCCCGGTGATCCGCAGGGAACTGACCATGCCCAGCCGGAAATCCTGGGACGAAAAAGCCTTCAGGTATTGCCCCGCGGAAACCGACAGCGCGCCTTCCGCTGAGACGCCCCCTTCAGAAAGCCGGGTCAGGAATGACGGAGACAGCACAGACAGAACGAGCAGTGCCGCAATCGGAAGAAGGAAAAGAAGGGTCAGGAAAAGCGTCACCTTTTTCATTGCTTTTCACCCGCCCTTCTTTTTATTACCGCGAAAAGAATAAGACACACCGTCACGGAAAAAATCGTTATCATCACGGAACCCGCTGCGGCATTGCGATAATTCAGCTTGTTGAAATTGTTGCTGATGTAATGCTGAATCTGGTACATGCAGGTACAGGGATACGCGCCGAAAAGCAGGTAGCACTCCTTATGAAGTTGCAGGAAATACATCAGCAGCCCTGCCAATGACACCAGGATATATCCAATCAGATTCGGCAGCATGATGCAAAGGAATTTACGGGCGTTCCCCGCGCCGTCCACCTCGGCCGCCTCGGAAACGGAACGGTCCATGCTTTTCGCGCCGATATACAGGATCGTTGCCCCGATGCCGCTGTATTTCCAGAAGAACAGGGTGAGCAGCGCCGTGTATGCCGTTCCGTCAGAACAGAAGGCAGAGGTCTTGAACACAAACTGCCATAAGGCGGTCACGGCGCAGGAGGGAATGAACAAGGGCAGGTTCAGCACGGCAAGGCTGAAGTACACGCGGCTGCCATACTGAAAAAGCAGGAACGCTATCAGCCCGGAAAGAATCATTCCGCCGCCAACGGTAAGCAGCATCACGACCGAGCTGTTTCCCAGTGCGGTCAGAAAGTTTTTGTTTCGCAGTACGGAAAGGAAGCCGTTCAGCCCCGAGGCCTGTCCGGAAAAAGAAGAATCCGCGAGGGAATAATAGAAATTTACCCCAATCGGCACAATATACAGCGCTGCGAAAACGGCAACGCAGATAAACCCGGACAACAGACATACGGGATTCATTTTTGCTTTTTTCATTCGCCAAGTACCATTTCAGCCCGCTGCTGACATGTCCGCGCGTAGGCCTCCGGCGACATGCTGCCGCTCAGGAGTGCCGGATATAGCGTCTTCCACTGATCAACGAACAAATCCCCCAGGTAATAATCCTGCGCGGAATCAGCCAGCACCGCGTACCAGACCGCTTTGTTCCCGGTGGGATCGTTCTGAAGGTCCCGGGCAACATCATCCGCCAGCAGGAATCCGTTGTTAAATGTGAATACTTTACTGCGAAGGTAAGTCGGTGTAAACAGCTCCGCAAGGAAGTCCACGCAGACATCCTGACAGGGAGAATTCGCGTTGACAACTGTCCGGGCGATGTTGACCGGGTATTTCGTGTCGCTGTTCAGTACGGGAGGAAGAATCAGATCATATTCATCGGAGGTGTACTCCGAGTAGGATTTGGCACGGAAGCAGTACAGCAGGGCTGTGCCGCTGTCATCGGAGTTAAAAGGCTCAATCAGTCCCTTCCCGTACAGGTCGACCCAACGGGACAGGGCATCGATAAACTCCTTGCTGTCGTAGGCCGCGGTGCCTGCCATCAGGTCTACCGCGTTGGCGTTGTACTGTACAAGGAAGTAGGGAAGCTGACCGATTTCGTCCCGAAGCAGCGGGATATGGCTGCCGGTTGCCCTGTTGTACTCGTCAAGCTTTTCCCCCAGGTCAAAGAAATCATCCCATGTCCATCCGTCTTCGGGAACCGTCAGGCCGATCTTCGCTGCCGTTTCCTGGTCTGCATGCCACAGATAGGGATTAGTGAATACGGGAATGCCAATCAAATGACCTTCCGCCGTTACGGGGGACAGCACATCGGCACACAGGGCAAGCGTCTGCCGGATCTGCTCATTCTCCTCTAATTTTACCGCCGCGCCTGCTTTATACATGGTGACGGACGGAAGCTTCGTAAAGTTCTCCTGTATGGTAATGATATCGTATCCGGGCAGGCAGGACATAATCCCGTTTGCGACAACACGGATATCATCTTCCGATCTGTTGACAAGGGAAATATCGGGATGCTTTTCACAGAAGGCCGTGATCACATCGGCAACCCCTTTGCTTTCCGGCTGCTTTAGATCGATGAAGGTATTCAGCAGGGTGACCGTGGTGTTCTTCTCAGCTGTCTTGCCAACCAGCGAGGCCGCGTACAGCTTCGTTCCATCGGCAGAAAGGCTGTATACGGTATCCGCGTTTCTGCGAAGCCCCATGCACTCCGCCGGGAGATCCAGATCAGAGGTCTGCACCAATCCGGCAGAAGGATCGATCTCCACGATTCCGGCATTCTTCATCGGGTCGGATATGCCAATCAGCCGGTATACGCCGTTTTCCTTTCTGCCAATCTGCACGTACAGCAGATCATCCGCGGTGACAGACGGGTAAAGGAGCGTTCCGGACTCAAGGGAAATCACGGAAACAAGGCTGTTTTTCCGGCTATACGCGCACAACATGCCATCATAGACAGAGATAACATCAATGTCCTCATTGCGGAAATCATTCGCGGCGATTTCCTCGAAAAGCCGGAGACCGAAAGGCTCCGACAGATAAACCTTGCCGTCATCGCACAGCAGATAAAGCATACTGTTCGATGCTTCCATCTGGCGAATATCCCGCCTTTCGGGAACATCGTACCCGGACGCTTCCGTGGCATGAGGTTCAACCACATACATGGTTTGCCTCTGTCCGTCCTCAGCCAGGCAGTACAGTGTCCCGCCTGCCGCGGCAATCCGGCTCACATGATCAATCCGGCATACCTGATATGCTGTCCGGTTATCATCGTGCCACGTCACTGCACCATCCTCAGAGACCGTCCATACATACTGCTCGTCCACGGCGTATTTTATGGAGCTGGGGGAGGACACTATGACCGTTTCCGCAACGGCGGGGATATAAAATATGAACAGAACACACAATACTGCAAACGAAAATAATGCCCTCAGATAATGCTTCATAAAGACTCCTTTCAACAACAAAAAAGAGGGAAGATGTCCGACCGATGGACATCTTCCCACGTTTTTTTCGGAATATGCACCGGCTATGTTATCAACAAGTGCCACATTTCCGAAAAACATGATATACAATGTTTTATCGCTTTGGCAACATTGTTTTGATGACATATTACCAGGTGTAATTTGAATTGTCAAGCTTTGGTGGAAGTATTTGGCAGGAATAACGGGTATCCTTCGCTGAGCTGCCACCAATCCGGAGACGGTGTTATTCCCGGATAATCAGGTTCTGATTTTCGTCCGCGTCTACGGTGATGGTATCACCGCTGTGCAGCGCGCCGGAGATAATCCTGCGGGCGACCAGCGTTTCCACACAGCTCTGGATGAACCGTTTCAGGGGACGTGCGCCGTAGATGGGATCGTAGCCTTGGTCGATGACGGCTTCCTTCGCCTTGTCGGTCAGCTCAACGGACAGCTTCCGGTCCGCGAGGCGCTTGGACAGGCTTGCAAGCTGCAGGTCCACAATACCGCGGATGTTTTCCTTGGTCAGCGGTTTGTAGAAGACAATGTCGTCAATCCGGTTCAGGAACTCGGGACGGAAGTGCCCCTTTAGAAGTCGGAGGCCAAGCGGTCTTAGGAAGA
>JAZUDA010000301.1:0-4401 GCA_045639455.1 Clostridia bacterium
GGGCTGGCCATCAACGCGGGGTCAAGGCCCAGCTTCTTTGCCCCAAGAGGCAGGGTGCAGCCGATTGCCTTGGCAATGATAACCGTCACATACAGGGCAGCGGCAATGGTCAACGCCACCATGGTATCGGCACCGTTAATCAGCACAACCCGTGCGAAGGTTACGCCGAACAGCACAAGACCGACCATCACGGCGACCCGTACTTCTTTCCACAGTACCTTCAGGATATCCCTAAACTGAATCTCGCCCAGCGCCAGGCCGCGGATCATCAGCGTGGATGCCTGGGAGCCGCAGTTACCGCCGGTATCCATCAGCATGGGAATGCAGGCCGTCAACGTGATATCCGCGTGCTGAAGCAGATTCTCGAAATTAGTGATAATCATGCCCGTAAACGTTGCCGCCACACACAGCAGCAGCAGCCACGGAATACGGTTCAGTGCCAGACGGAAGGGGGACGTCTTCAGATACTCCTCTTCAGAAGGAACCAGAGCGGCCATCTTTTCGAAGTCCTCTGTGTTCTCATCTTCGATAACGTCCATGATATCGTCGGCCGTGATGATACCCACCAGCCGGTCCTCGTTATCCAGAACGGGCATGGTCATCAGGTCGTAATGGCGCACGGTATCGGCGACCTTTTCCTGGTCATCCAGGGTATGCACGGCGATGAAATTTCTGTCCATCAGGGTGCATAGCTGGGTATCTTCGTCCGCCAGCAGCATTCTGCGCAGGGCAAGCACGCCGGTCAGGTGACGTTTCTCGTCAATCAGGTACAAGGTGTAGACCGTTTCCTTGTCAATTCCCTCCTGACGGATCTTCTGCATGGCACCCTTGACTGTGTCAGTCTCGGCACACTCCACGTACTCAATCGTCATCAGGGACCCGGCGGAATTTTCCGGGTAGCTGAGGAACCTGTTAATCAGGTTCCGCTTGTTTTCATCGGTGCTCTGTAACAGGCGGCGTACCACCCCGGCAGGCATTTCCTCCAGGAAGTCAACGGCATCGTCCAGGAACATATCGTCCATCAGGCGCTTGGCTTCCGCGTCGCCGATGCTTTCAATCAGTTTCTGCCGCTGATCGTTTTCCATATAGCTGAAAACGTCCGCGGAAATATCCTTGGGCAGGATACGGAATACCAGCACCAGCTGTTTTTCGTCCAGCGTTGTCATGTACTGCGCAATGTCCACTTCGTTGAGCATCATCAGCGCTCCGCGGAGCTCACCGTGACGTCCCGCCTCCAGCAGACGATTCAGGCGGGAATACATTACTTCCATTTCCAATTGTACATTCCTCCTTTGTTTATCGCGCTCCGAATAAGCGCACAAAAACATGCCCGTTGCCGCTCCCGATTGGGGCGGACCGGCAGAAAGAAAGACCGGACTTCAGTTGATGGAAATAGAAGAATCAGACGTGGAACCCGGAAACGCGGGCACATCGAGGCACGTCCTCATCTCTACGACATCTACTGCCGTCGTCCATCCGGGTTCACCTCCTAATCACATATTCCGATACAGTATAGTCTCCCGTTTTTTATCTGTCAAGCTTTTCTCCCGAATTGCGAGGAGAATTCTTACTTGTCGGCAGGATTCATCCCTGCCTGCAGCGAAAAAAGAAGATGGGATTTTTCTTTTCACGAAAGGAACGCAATATGATTGATACGGTTTTATATAACGCGAACCTGCTGACCATGGACAATGCCGATTCCGATGCCCATGCTGTCGCGATTTCCGGCGGTGTGATCCGGGCCTTGGGTACTGATGAGCAGATGCTGGCACTGGCGGAAGCGGGCACGCTTTGCCGGGATATGGGCGGGCAGACCGTCTGTCCCGGGCTGGTCGATACACATCTTCATATTTTAGGCTGGGCGGTCACCTCCCACCAGATGGATCTTCACGGCTTCGCGGATAAGGACGCCATGCTCTCCGGCATCCGCGACTACGTGCAGAGCCATCCCGGTACCGATACCATCATCGGTCGGGGGTTCAATGAGGATTTATGGCCCGAAAAGATACTGCCCACCAAGGCGGAACTGGAAGCAGCCTGCCCCGGGCGGGGCCTGCGTCTGACCCGTGTCTGCGGGCATATGATGCTGACGAACCAAACCTTGCTGGACGAGTTGGACATCACAGCTGCTTCTCCTGTCCCCGCCGGTGGCAGTATGGACTACGAACGGGGCATTTTCTGTGAAAATGCGGAGGATATGCTGACTGCCGTGACTGCTGACTCCGGCGTTGCCCGCTGTAAGGAGCTGCTGTATGAGGGCATGTGTCATGCCGCGTCCGCCGGGTTGACCGCCATTTATACCGATGATATCGGTACGGGCGGCTTTGACATGCACACCGTCATCCGTGCCTACCGGGAGCTGGACGCCGAGAAACGCATGCCCGTCCGTGTAGTGCTGCAATGCGCCCTGCCTACGGATGAGCTGTTTGAGGCGTTTCTTTCCTCCGGCTACGCGTACGGTCAGACAACCGGTCGCTTCACCATCGGCCCGCGGAAGCTGTATATCGACGGCTCCCTCGGGGCCCGTACCGCGCTGTTGTCCGTTCCCTATGCCGATTGCCCCACGGCGGGGGGCGTGCCGATTTATACGCAGCAGGAGCTGAACCACCACGCGAAGCGCAGCCATGAGGCGGGTATGCCGTTCATCGTTCACGCCATCGGTGACGCCGGCGCGGAATGCGTGCTGGATGCCATCGAATACGCCCGGAAGGCCGTACCGGGTACCGACAGCCTGCCGGACGGCATTGTGCATTGTCAGATTACTACCGCGCATACCCTCCGCCGCATCGCCGCCCTCCACGCGCTTGTCTACGCCCAGCCGGTATTCTGCGAATATGACCTGCATATCTGCCGGGACAGGGTAGGCGCGGAGCTGGAAAAAACAAGCTACAACTGGAAAACCCTGTTGGATAGCGGTGTCATCATTTCTTCCGGCAGCGATTGCCCGGTGGAGCCGCTGGACCCGGTCAAAAACATCTACTGCGCCGTAAACAGGAGGGACTTTCTTCTTCAGCCCACCTCCCCGTGGATGCCGGAGCAGTGCCTGACGGTTCAGGAGGCCATCCGCTGCCACACAGTTCAGGCCGCTCGCGTTATGGGCTGGGATGCCTTTTCCGGCAGGATTGCCCCCGGCTTCCGTGCGGATTTCACCGTCCTACCCCGCGATCCTCGAATTCTGTCCCCGGAAGAACTGCTTTCCATGGAGCCCGTGCAGACGTTCCTGGACGGCAAAAAGGTTGCTCCCTCCCGGTAAGCCAAGACATTCAAAAAGAGCATCTGCGATTGCGGATGCTCTTTTGCTTTATGCCCGGTGTGCGTAATCAAAACCGCACTGCTCCAGGAATTCTCTTGCCATCAGGGTCGCGCCCATCTGATTGGGATGAACCCGGTCCCATGCGATGCAGGTGGAGTGACGGATTGTGCAGTAATGCTCATACATCAGCTGGAAATCCACCAGCCGGCAGCCATATTTTGCCGCCAGCTTGCGGCAGATATCGCAGTAGGTATCCATCCGTTTCCGCATGGTGTCCTCCCGGTTCGGCTCCATATAATACGGCGTGCACAAGAAAATTCCCTTCACGCTGTCCTTTACCGAGAGAATCATGGTTTCCACGTTCTTCTCGTACTCTTCGGGTGTCACGGCGTAATCCGGCATGCCGGGGCAGTCAAACTGGCGCCATACATCATTGATACCGATGCAGATGGAAACCCAGTCCGGCTTGCGGGATACCACGTCCCGTTCAAACCGGGCCAGCAGATCCCGGCTGGTATTGCCGCTGATGCCGGAATTGGTGACACGGATGGCCCGCTCCGGATACCAGGCGCAAAGCATGTTCTCAATCACACGAACATAGCTGCGGCCGACCTTGTCAAACAGTCCCTCGCCCACCGGGTTCTCGCTGCCCATATCGGTTACAGAGTCCCCTGCAAACACAATGCAGTCCATGTTTTCCAGAATCATTTTTCATTCACCTCGTCTGTTTTTTCCTGAATTGCCCGGTTGATCCGGTTCCGAACCCGCAGCAGGAATTCCTCCCCTGCCGGGTAATTGTTGAACGTGATTACCATTCCGGCTTCCTCCTCCAGCAGCCGCTCCACATATGCCCGCCCCGCGAGACTTTCCAACAGTTGCAGAGCACGCTGATCCTGCAGTGCCTCGTTGAAGCAGACAAGCCGCTGGGAAATCACAGGCTCCCCGTCATCACCGGGATAGAGCACAAAGGGATCGCCCGCCGGCCAGGCATACTCGCCGTCCGCCACACGCCAGGGATCGATGGGATGATCGGACATGCAGGAGAAGTAGAAGTTCAGCCCCCACTGCAGGAAACCCTTCACATTTTCCCGATACAGCATCAGCCCCAGCGCGCGGGTACGCCAGCCGGGCATGGCGATGTAGCGGTT
>JAZUDA010000302.1:0-4000 GCA_045639455.1 Clostridia bacterium
TGCGAACGGATTGACAGCCTGACAAAGCATTACTGCGGCTGAACCGCATCTGCCTCTGCCGTCACTTGACAAATGGCGCTCGGGGTGTATGATGGAGGGGAGAAAGGCAGGTCTTATCATGAACCGGAACGCGCCGATTGGCATGCTGGACAGCGGCATGGGCGGGTTGTCTGTTTTACGCGAAGCGGTGAAAGTGCTACCCAATGAGGATTTCCTATACTATGGCGATCAGCTTCACGCGCCGTATGGCACGAAGGAACCGTCTGAGGTGATGCAGTTGGCCGATAATGCCATCCGCACCCTGATTGAGAAAGGCTGCAAGGCCATTGTCATCGCCTGCAACACGGCGACAGGCGTGGCGGCAAAGGCCATGCGGGAAAAGTATGACCTTCCCATCATCGGTATTGAGCCCGCGTTGAAGCCGGCCCAGAGCCTTCGAAACGGGGGCAAGGTGCTTGTCATGGCGACGCCGGTCACGCTGAAGCAGGAAAAGTTCCGTCATCTATACGATATTTACGGCCAGGAAACACTGCTCTGCCCTTGCCCCGGTCTGATGGATATGGTGGAAAAAGGCGTCCTTTCCGGGCAGGAACTGGATTCGCTGCTGGATTCGCTGCTGCGGGATCAACCCCTTCCGGAAATCAAGGTAGTGGTGCTGGGCTGTACCCATTACAGTTTCCTTTCCGGGGCAATCGCCAAGCATTTCCCGGCAGGCACGCAGGTAATTGATGGCAACGGCGGTACCGCGCGGCAGCTGAAGCGCAGACTGGAGGAATGCGGGCTTTCCGCGGACAGCGGCAGGTCCGGCACCGTGACGCTGATGTCCTCCTCCGATGACGCGAATGTGCTGCGTCAGATGCGTGTCCTGCTGGATTCATAATAAAACATACCGTCATAAAAACCGTGCGCTCCGTAACAAACGGAGGCACGGTTTTTTAATGATTTACTTGTATTCGCGCACGGTGGTCCGCTGCTCATTGATTTCGTCAATGATTTCCTTGCGCCAGGCGGGGCCGCAGGCGTTGCAGCGCTTCAGCTTGGAATAAGGAGCATCGTCCAACTCTCCATAGGTGAATTCCTTCAGCGGCAGGAACTTTTCCTTCACATCCTTGCAGTAAGCGCTGGAATGGTACAGCGTGCCGCCGTCGGGGTTGTAGTACAGTGGGGTGTCATCATCCGGGTATTCCAGCGTCCGGTTCAGGTCCTCCCAAATCAGCACTTTTGTGTATGTCTTGATGTTGTTCCACATCCAGTACGCGTTGCATCCCTCGGGGCTCAACAGTTTTTGAATCCGGATGCAGCCATGACTCGCACGCCGTCCCAATACATTCTGGAAATTGGCGTAATCCTTGCCGCCGCCGGACGTCGTATAATGGGGCGCCTCGTGCATCATATCGCCGTTGTTGAACCGCATGCCGTAGGAGCAGATCATGGTGTCAGAGGGGAAGTCACCAACGCGGGTAATCATGAAGAACTCGCCGGCAGTGGTTTCGTTATACGGCTGACGCTCGTTGGGCAGCCCGGTGGAGCACAGCAGGGTGGTGAACAGCTTTCCTTCATGAAAGATATACAGCCGCTGGGTCAGCTTGTCGATTACAATCCCGTACTCGGTATTGGGGGACTTGGTCATCAGCTTGCTTGTTTCAATATAGCCGGAGAAATAGTTGCAGTAGTTTTTAACTGTAGAGCCGGCAAAGGAGGAGGAATATCCCTCCACCAGGGACCATCCGTTCTTTTCGGAAATCACGCGGAGCCCCTGGGACAGGCAGGTCACCTCTGCAATCGGTTTGGAGGATGTGCTGGGCTCGGCGTATATATAGACCTGTTCCTTCTCGTTCTTGCCGTTGACAACGGTCATGGGCTGCATCAGCACGGTCCAGATTGCCTCTTCATTTGTAATGTCAAAAGGCAGCGTCCAGTAGCTGAGGATACCCGTGGGGTACATGCTGTCGTAGGCAGGGTACATCTCGCTGTTGCCAAGGGCAGGCGTCTGCACGGTGACGGGTGTTTCCACCATGGGCGACAGAGCACCGGAACGATCCTGCAGCTGGAAAGAGACGGTATGTGTTCCGGGGGCAAGCCCTTCTTCATTGTTCCAAGCCAGGGTGATTTCGGTCTCATCGGTTTCCTTCGAGGAAACCTGAGCGCCGTCTACGGACATAATCACCTTGCCGGGTCGGTTCAGAATCAGCGTGGCCTGCCAGTCATTCCGCCCCACATACCCGCTGCTGGGGATAACGGAAATTATCTGTGGGCTAATTTCCCCAATGACGACCGATTGAAGAACCGTGCTGTCACCCAATGACAGGGACAGGGTGTAATTCCCGGCTTCCAGCGCGGTGCCGTACAGCGTGCCGTCCCAGTATACGTTGAAGGTGCCGCTTTCCGCCATTTCCTTTTCGGATACGACAGAACCCAACGGCGTGCCGTCCTCCGCAAGCACCGCCAGGTGCACGGTGCCCGCCTCCGGAATCACGCATTGAAAACGGATGGTTTTCCCGGGACGTATCTGCTCCGGAATATTTTCAAAACCGAGGGATTGCGCCATGGCACAGCCACTGAGCACCAGCAGGACAAGAAAAACTACCAAGAACTTTCTCATATAAGACAGCTCCGTAATAATATCTTCATATTTCTTTCATATTTTATACCCAAGAAGCCCTGTTTGGCAAGTGAACAAAACGTAAATTCTTGACTTTTTTACATTTTTGTACTATTCTTTAGCGTGCTTGGCTTGCGAAAAAGCGGACCGGCATCAATCTGTGATTTATCCGGAGGTAGAACGTTTCATGCGTGCAGCACTTGTGATTATGGCCGCCGGCCTCGGTTCCCGTTTCGGCGGCTACAAGCAGATCACCGGTTTGG
Source organism: Clostridia bacterium (assembly GCA_045639455.1). GTDB lineage: Bacteria > Bacillota > Clostridia > Christensenellales > Aristaeellaceae > JAZUDA01. The sequence goes on from JAZUDA010000302.1 coordinate 2,866, forward strand.
GCCCCAATGGTGAATTCCTGATGGAGTACGCGATTCATGACGCCCAGGCATGCGGTTTTACCAAAGTCGTTTTTGTTATCAAGCCCGAAATGCTGGAAAGCATCCGGGAAATCTGCGGTGACCGTCTGAGCCAGCAGATTCAGGTGGAGTACTGCTTTCAGGACTTCAGCTCTGTTCCCGCCTTTTATGATGTTCCCGCCGAGCGCGTCAAGCCCTTCGGCACGGTGCATGCCGTGCTGTGCGCCAAAGGCTATGTGGACGAGCCCTTTGCCGTGCTGAATGCGGACGACTACTACGGGGCCGGCGCGATTCGTGCCATGTATGACAGCTTGAAGCAGCTGACCAATGCCGGCCAGGCTACCATGGTGGCGTATCGGCTGAAGAATACCGTCAGCGCCAACGGCGGCGTGACCCGTGGCGTCTGCACGGAGAAAAACGGCCTGCTGACCGATATCGAGGAGACAAAGAATATCGTTCTGCGGCAGGACGGCACCATCGTGAACGGAGAAACCGGCGAGACACTTTCCGGGGAGTCCCTTGTTTCCATGAATTTCTGGGGCTTTACCCCCGGCATCTTTGCCTATATGGGCAAGTATTTCGACGCGTTCCTCAAGATGCTTCCCGCCGGTGAGATGAAGGCGGAGTGCCTGCTGCCCACGATGGTAGGCGATATGATTAAAGAGAACAAGCTTCAGGTCTCTGTTCACGAAACGGAGGAGACCTGGTTCGGCGTGACTTATCCTCAGGATCGTCCCGCGGTGGAGGAGGCATTGAAGTCACTCCACGCCTCCGGCATTTATCCGAAGAAGCTGTAATTCAATATCATGAGAAAAAAAGCTTTTCTGTTTCTCTTCCCGCTGCTCCTCGCGCTTTGCGCCTGCGCCTCGGGCGAAGTCATCATCAGTGAGGTGATGGCATCCAACGGCACGTATGTAAACGGAGAATCCTACGACTGGGTGGAGCTGTATAACGATAGCAAAACCACGGTGGATCTCAGCGGCTGGTACCTGAGTAACAAGGAAAGCAAGCCACTCAAGTGGAAGTTTCCGGCAGGTACGAAGCTGAAAGGGCAGTCGTACCTGCTTGTTTACTGTACGGGGGAGGCGCACGACCCGGGCAAGAACAGCACTTTCTA
>JAZUDA010000303.1:0-2600 GCA_045639455.1 Clostridia bacterium
GTCCTTCCGCCGCACCGTGCCCCGGTGCGAGATTACCCGTGCCTGCTGCGCCAAAGCGTTCCTGCGTGCTGCCTTTCTTGGCAGCGGCAATATCATTTCCCCCGAAAAAGAATATCATCTGGAGATTGTGTCCGATACGGAGGCCTTTACTCACCAGCTGCTCCGTGTCCTGGAGCGGGTGGGCATCCAGGCGCATGTGATTTCCCGAGGTAGCCGGCAGATGATTTACCTGAAGGAGAGCAGCGCCATCGTGGCCTTTTTGGGGCAAATCGGCGCGCACCGGGCACTGATGAAGATGGAGAATGTGCGCGCCTCAAAAACCATCCGCAATCAGGTGAACAGGATGATGAACTGCGACCATGGCAATATGGAAAAGCAGCTCGACGCCGCGCAGAATCAGGTAGATGCCATTTCCTCCCTCGCCATCAGCAAGGGGCTGGAATCCCTGCCTCCCGCCTTGCGCGAAGTGGCCCGTCTTCGCCTGTCCAGGCCGGACGCCTCCATTGCCGAATTGGCACAGATGGTTTCTCCCCCCATCAGCAAATCCGGTATGAACCATCGCCTGCGTCGGATTATGGCGCTTGCCGCCAGTGCAGAGGAAAGCTTGAAGAAATAAAGGGTTGCAATCCCTTGCCCCATACGATATAATGTGTTAGTTAATAAAAATCGGAGGTGCCGAAAATTGTATTCAGTCGAAGATTTTAACGAAGTATCCAAACAATTAAAAAACCGTTGGCGTGTATTCTGGAGCATTATTGCCTTTGGCGTGGCAGGCGTTGTTGTTTCCTTCCTGCTGCGGTATGGTGCGCTGACAAATACCCAAAGTGAAATTGTAACCGATATTTTTTCCCTTGTTGCCGCCTTCGCCGCCATCTGCTATTTCGGATTGTGGATTACCCCCGTTCGCCGTTACCGCAAGTTCCTCTACAACCTGCTAAACGGCCGCACCCGCGAGGCGGAAGGCTATGTTACGGAGATTGAGGACAAGGCCATTACCGTGGACGGTGTGCAGTGCGTGGCCTTCATGATCAACATTGGTGAAAATCAGGAAAAGCGCCGCGCAGAGGACGACCGGCTGTACTCTTACGACTCCAACCTGGGCGATGTTCCCTTCTCCGTTGGCGAAAAGGTACATATCGTTTCCAGCGACAAGATGGTCGCTTCCTATCAGGTTCTGTAAAACACAGGCTGTCTTTGAAGACAGCCTCTTTTTTTAGAGAGGTGTCGTAAGATGAAAAAATGGATTCCCCTTCTTTGCGTTCTGTTTGTTCTCCTCTGCTCTGCCGCCTTGGCCGAAGGCAATCACCTGGCGCTGAAGCGCAAGCGCGTTTTTCAGGCTTTCTGCGCGAGAGGCAAGGTAGAAAGCACCTTCATCTACCAGCAGGGCAGTTGTACCGACGGTGAACACTGCTACCTGCTGAAATCCAACGCTGACGAATCCGCATGCTCCCTTTGGCGGGTAAACATGGACGGCTGGGAAACCGAGGCACAGTCCTTCTCCCTTCCCTGCGGCGATGGCAACGATATTACCTTTGTCCCCGGCAAAGACGCGTTGCTGATTGTGTCCACCGCTTCCTCCGTTGCCTGGTGGGCAGACCCGGAAACCCTTGAAATTACCGCGGAGCAGCCGCTTCCCGTGCCGCTGAACTCTATCAGCTGGTGTGAGGAAAAGGGGCTCTACGCCGCTGTCAGCAGCTATTCTGATGATATTGTGCTGATGGATTCCGAACTCCGGTTGCTGGACACCTTTCCCGGCCCGCTGTGCTACTATGGCGGCCTCACGGGTATGGATTGCGATGCGCAGCATCTGTACCTTCCCTGTCAGGACGCCAGCGGCACCGTCAGCGGCCTGGTGCTTTACAGTTGGGACGGGGAGTACGAGGAAACCGTCATGATTCCTTCGGTTCAGGCGCCTGAAAGCCTATTCCTCGCGGATGGTTTCTGCTACCTTGCCTACTCCAACAATGATACAACTGTCTATCGCTGCGAGTTCTATGAATATGACAAGCCCCGCGCCTACTCCTGGGAACGTGAGGTGCTGCCTCTATCCGCTGTCAACAGCACAGACCGCTTCACCGTGACCCTGAAACAAAAGTTGAACCTGCCCCCGACCGAGGATCTGCCGGATTACAAGGTGCAGCAGGGCGGCGCCGCGGACAGCAGCATTGCCTACCTGACGCGGGAAAATCAGGTCATCTACACCTGCTCCATCTGGAAATATGACCTGAAAACCTGGGAGCTTCTGGGGCTGAAAACCGAAGTACCCATTGACCACGGCAACGATTTGGAATACAACCCCGTAACGAATGAACTGATTGCCGCCCACTACCGGCCCGGCTACAACAAGCTAACCTTTATCGATCCTGATTCGCTGGAGGTAAAGCGTGTGCTGGAGCTGCCCAGGAAGATGTACTCCGTTGCCTACGCGCCCGGACGTGACCAATACGCCATCGGCGTCGCGGATACCTATGATTTTTTCATTACCGATGGAGATTTCAACGAAATTCTCTTCTTCCATGGGAAGGATACCGGGCTGATTACACAGGGAATCGACTGCGATGAAAACTATATTTACTGTCCTATGAACAGGCTGGACGAAA
>JAZUDA010000304.1:0-6099 GCA_045639455.1 Clostridia bacterium
GTGATTCTGTTGCTTCGCGTATCGGACTATGTCTATGCGGCGCGCAAGTTCGGGCGCTTTGCCGCGATGCACACGATTTTGAATAAAATTACCGGCGGAATGATGTTCCTGATTCCGTTCCTGATGGAGACGGGTACCCCCTTTACCGTGTATACCTGCTTCCTGTTGGCGGTTGGCCTGGCGGCGATTATTCAGGAACTTACGTGCCATATCCGGGAGAAGAACGATACTGACCGGGAAATATGAAAAACATCTTTCAAGTGTAAAAAGCGGGCAATTCCCGCTTTTTCTTTTTCAAATGAAATCGGCACCGGGCGTTTTGCTTGTATTCTTTACGGCGGTAGGGTATAATAGGCGGGTAAACCGCAGATAAACAGGGAGGACGTTGCTATGTCCAGATTGGGTGATTTGATCCGCACGGAGCGGATTCGCAGAAATATGACCACAAAACAGGTGGCGAAGAAATGCGGCGTTGCCGAAAGTTACCTTCAGGCGGTAGAGGCCGGCACGCGCATTATTCAGGACGAGCAGGCCCGTCGGATTCTTCGCACCATCGGCCTGACGGAGCATCACGAGGCGGACTTTACCCTGGATGATATTGCGTCCACGGTAGACTTGTCCGCCGCAGTGCCCAATGTGCAGGAGCGGATTGCGCCCGTAGCCCGCAAGGAGCCGGAGCAGGAAACCGTGGCCGCTTCCGCGTGCGAAAGCAGCTCTATCTGGCTGGACGCGCTGAGCAGCGTAATGAAGCGTGTGCCCATTTATAACGGTGTTATGAAGGAAGTGGGGCACCGTCTGCTGCCTGTGACCGATGGCAAGATCGAAGACGCCAAGGCGGAGAAGGTGTTCTATTTCCGCGCGCCGGATGATAGCATGCGGGGTTTCCGCATCTGCCGGGACGATGACGTTTTTGTCGTGCCCAGCCAAAGCCCCATCGATGACGCAATCATGGTGGTGGAGCTGGACGGTCACCGCATGATCCGGAAAATCAAAAAGCTGGACGCCGTCCACCTGCTGCTGCAAAGCTTTGACAGCCAATACAAGGCGGACAGCGTCCTGCTGTGCGATGTGATGATTGTGGGCCGTTGTACCCGGGTGGAAATCACGCTGTAAATTACGCCAAAATCCCGCCACCCAGGCACGCATCCCCATCGTAGAGAACAACGCTCTGCCCGGGGGTGACGGCGCGCTGAGGCTCAAGGGCGTGGATATGAAGCGTGCCGCCGTCCACGTCTACGTGAACGGCCTGATCCGGCTGACGGTAGCGGAAGCGGGCGGTGCAATCGAAGGACGCGCCTGGCGCCTGTCCGCTGATCCAGGTGGGGGAAAGTGCCACCGCGTCCTGCGTATACAGCATGGGGTGGTCTTCCCCCTGCGCGACCAGCAGACGGTTGTTCGGCAAATCCTTCCCAATGACAAACCAGCTTCTGCCGTCTCCGCAGCCACCGATGCCAAGCCCGCGGCGCTGGCCCAGGGTGTAGTACATCAGCCCGTCATGCCGGCCCACAACCTGCCCGTCCGGGCTGACCATGTCACCCGGCTGCGCGGGGAGATATTGCTGAAGGAACTTCTTGAAATTCCGTTCCCCGATGAAGCAGACCCCGGTGGAGTCCTTTTTCTCCGACACCGGCAGGCCTGCTTTTTTTGCCAGTGTGCGCACGTCCTGCTTGGTCATTTCGCCTACCGGGAACATGGCGCGGGACAGCTGGGGCTGTCCCAGCATATACAGGAAATAGCTTTGGTCCTTATTCGCGTCCAGGCCTTTCTTCAGTTGATAAACACCATTCTCATACCCCAGACGGGCAAAGTGCCCGGTAGCGATTTTATCGGCACCCAGCGCCATAGCGTAGTCCAGAAAGGCCTTGAACTTGATTTCCCGATTGCACAGCACGTCCGGGTTGGGCGTGCGCCCGGCACGGTATTCATCCAGGAAATAAGTGAAGACGCGGTCCCAGTATTCTTTGGCGAAGTTGACGGCATAGTAGGGAATGCCGATGATATCGCACACATCCCGCACATCGCGCCAGTCCGACTCGGCTGTGCAAGCACCGTCATCGTCTTCTTCTTCCCAGTTTTTCATGAAGACGCCGATTACTTCATAGCCCTGCTGCTTCAGCAGCCAGGCGGTGACGGCAGAGTCCACGCCGCCGGAAAGGCCGACCACAATCCGTTCCATGTTACCTCACTTCCAGCCGGGGCAGACGGGCCGCAATCGCGTTCCATACGCGGGCGGCTACTTCATCCGGCGTTCCCAGGGCGGAAACAGGCAGAATGCGCTCCGGGGCCTGCTCCGCGAGGCGGTGATAGGCATCCTCGACCCGGGCGTGGAAGCGCTCCCCGGCCAGTTCCAACCGGTCCGGCTCGGTAGCGGCGGTGCGGCGAGACATGGCAGTTTCATGGTCCAGGTCCAGGTAGACCGTCATGTCGGGCAGTGTGCCGTCCACGGCGGGCAGGTTGATTTGCTCAATCAAATCGGTACCCATCTGCCGGCCGCCGCCCTGGTAGGCGATGGAGGAATCCACGAAGCGATCGCACAGCACGGTTTTCCCGGCCGCCACTGCGGGACGGATGACCTCCCGCACATGCTGCGCCCGGGCGGCGGCATACAGCAACGCCTCAGTCATGGGGGTCATGGCCATGTTGTTTACATCCAGCAGCAGCGCTCGGATTTTTTCGCTGATGGGGCTGCCGCCGGGTTCACGGGTCATATGCACATCAAAGCCGGCGGAGAGCAAATGCGACTCCAGCTTTTTTAATTGGGTCGTTTTTCCGCAGCCGTCGGGCCCTTCCAGGGATAGAAACAGACCGCGGGGAGGTTCCGCGCCGGGGCACAGCACACGGGTTAATTCCTCCACCGATTCCACGGTGAAGGTCGGGGGATGAGCGGCAAATTCTTCCCGGCTGCCAAAACCGTACAGCACGCCGATGCAGTCCAGCCCCGCGGCAAGGGCACCGTCCGTGTCGAACTCCCGGTCACCTACTACAATGGGGCGGCGGGCGGAGGAACCCTCCAGTGCCTTTGCGAAGAGAACTTCCTTGCCGGGACGGTGCGCGTCATCCACAATGCCCACAATCCGGTCAAAAAAGTGATTCAGCCCCAGATAGTCGGCGATGATTTCCAGCAGATACTGTGGTTTGGTGCTGGCAACGGCGATATACACCCCGTTTTCCTTTAAGGTGCGCAGCAGGTTGCGGACGCCGGGGAACAGCCGGTGCAGGTACAGCCCGGTATCCCGGTAATTCGCCCGGTAGCGGCGGGTGGCTTCATCCAGCCGCTCCGCGGGCACACCCATGGCGGTAAAAGAAACCTGCATGGGCGGGCCAATCAGCGAATCCATGACGGAAATATCGGGGATGGGGAAGCCCATCTCCTCCAGCGTCATTTTATAGCTGTGAATAATGCCGCCCTTGGAATCCAGCAGCGTGCCGTCAAAGTCAAACAGCACCGCATCGTAGGGAAAATTCATATCGGTGAACCTCTTTTACAGCTTGATCAGTACCCACTTGCCCTGATTGATTCGATGGAGCAGCAGAGAGTTCCGGACAATGGAGTCAACCACGAAGGAAAGCCAGGGACCGGTGACCGCCAGCATTGCCCAGGGCATGAGGTTGTTGAGCGGGTAGCAGAGCAGATAGGTGAGAATGGGGCGCATGACCAGCACGCTGACCAGGGAGGCAAAGGCGACAAACTTGACATCGCCCGCGCCGCGCAGACAGCCGGAGTAAACGATACGGCCGTTCTGGAAAATCATGCCGGCAACGATGACCATGAAGCCGACGGAAGCACCGGAAATGATATCGGTCTCCGTGCTGAACAGCGAGGCAATCGGATAGCGGAGCAGGGTGATGGTTACCATCAGGAAAATGGCGGAAATGATGGACAGCTTTCTGGTGATGCGAACCTGCGCCTTCGCCAGATCGGGACGCTTGGCGCCCAGCCGCTGCCCGACAAGCGCAGTGCCCGCGACGGCGATACCGTCACCTACGGTGAAGGACAGGGAGGAAACCTGGGAAACAACCTGGAAGATGGCGAAGTTGGCGGTTCCCAATCCGGCCACCAGGCGGCTGTTAATCAGGAAACCAACGCGCAGAAACACGGTCTCGGCAATGGAGGAGGAGCCCACCTTCATCAGGCCGTTCACCGTCTCCCGGTCAAAATGGAAGAAATGACGCAGCCGGATGCGCAGGTAGCCGGAAGGCAGGCTGGCGAAGATAATGGCGACAATGGCGGATACGCAGGTACCGATGGCGGTAGCCAGCGCGGCACCGGCAACCTCCATGCGCGGGAAGCCCAGATTGCCGTTGATCAGGCAGTAGTTCAGGCAAACATTCACCAGATTGGCGACGATATTCGTTACCATGGTGATGCGCGTTTTGCCGATGGCGCGCATGGCGGCGCAGATACACAGCGTCCAGCAGCTGCAGGGCAGCGCGCAGGAAATAATGCGGAAGTAGGTGGAGGACATGACAATCGTGTCCTCATTGGCGCCGGCAAGCCTGAGAATCGGCTCCGCGCAGAAATAACCCAAAAGCGCGATGAGGATGCCCACAAAGGTTATGATGGCCAGCGACTGCTGCAGTACGCTATTGGCGCTGGCCTGATTTCCTTCACCCTTGCGGCGGGCAATCAGGGCGGTCGTACCGACGCACAACGCCTGTGCCAGCACCAGCAGAATCATACGGGGCTGGGAGCAGAGGCCTACCGCCGCGATGGCGGAGGAACCGAGCGACCCTACCATCATGGTGTCAACGGAGGAAATGATGCTGATCAGGGCGCCCTCCACAATGGAAGGCCAGGCGATGCTCAGTGTTTCCTTGTACAGTCGGTTCAAAGGGTATTCGGGGATCGGTTCACCGCCGATGTCGAAGAGCGCTTTTGTCAGCCGGTTCATATGCAGGCAAGCTCACTTTCCTTTTTTGATTTGCGAAGAGAGAGGAGAAGAATGATTATTCGCTGCGCAGGGCAATGACGGGGTCCTTCTTGGCGGCGAGACGGGAAGGAATCAGGCCCGCAATCAGCGTAAGCAGCATGGAAATGCCGACCAGAATGAAGCCCGCCCCATAGGGCAGGAAGGAGGTGGCGCTGATGTTCGCCACGTTGCGCAGCAGCAGATTGATGGGAATATTCAGCAGCAGCGTCATGCCGATACCGATGGCGCCGGAGGTAAAGCCCACAATCAGCGTTTCCGCGTTGAACACGCGGGAAATATCCCGCTTGGAGGCACCGATGGCGCGCAGGATGCCGATTTCCTTGGTGCGTTCCAGTACGGAAATGTAGGTGATGATGCCGATCATGATGGAGGATACCACCAGAGAAATGGAAACGAAGCCAATCAGTACGTAGGAAATGGCGTTAAGAATGGTGGTGACGGAGGACATGATCAGGCCCACGTAGTCCACATAACGCAGCTTCTTTTCCGCGCTGACGCTCTTGTTATAGTCGGAAATCAGCTCGGTGATTTGATCCTTGTTGGCGAAGGAAGAGGCGTAGATATTGACGGCAGAAGGCTTATCCTCAAAAATCATGCCGAAAGAGGCCAGGTTCTCATCCGCGGAGCCCTCCGCGTAAGGACTTTCACAATAGTCGTCATACAGGGCGGCCAGCGTATCTTCGTCGGCAGCGGCCAGACGGATATCGGTCAGGGCGGCCAGTTCCTCCGCAGTCATGGAAGCGAACATTTCGGATGCCTTCTCGGCGTACTGTGCCTTGGCCGTTTCAGCGACCACAGTACCCGCGGCAGCCTCGATTTCGGCGTCCGTCATGGCGGTGATATAGCCCGTGATATCCTGAGGGGCGAGGCCGGTCTGCGCGGCATAGGCCGCCATCACCAGCTGCTCCTGCCCGGGACGGCCGCCCAGCTCCGCCATCATGCGCCCGGCGACCAGGTCGATTTCTTCCTGGGTGGGAGCGGTGGCCAGCTTTTCACAAACGGCAGCCTTTTCCAACACGGTCTTGCCATTGATGACTTCCCGCACGGCTTCCGCTTTTTGCGCGGAAGTCCATTCTTCTTCGTTGCCGGTACGGAACGGCTTGCCGGAAATCAGATCCCGACCTGGGTCGGCCTGCTGCTGAACGACAATGGGGGATTGCGCGGTTCT
>JAZUDA010000305.1:0-3448 GCA_045639455.1 Clostridia bacterium
GTCAGGTCATCCGTACCCGTCACATCGATAATGCCGGAAAAGGGCCAGTCCTTTCCGTGGGCGCCCACCACCTGCTGGAAGGCAAAATCATAATCGATATATTTTTCCTCCGCGCCGATGGTGCAGTCCCCTAAAAAAGTAATGGTCAGCGTCTCCGCGATGCCAAGGGAAGGCAGCAGCACTACCAGCAGCAATGACGCGAGAAGCTTCTTCAACTGTCCGGTCACCCCCGTATGCTTATCTTACCCCGGCCCGCGAATAAACGCAGGCCGCGAACAGTACCATTATACCAATTCCCCGCCATAAATCAATACATTCCCCCGTATTGTTGCAAGAATTACGTCTTGCGTTCCCTTTCTCCGGTGTCCCAATTCGTATTGCAAACAAGGTCTCTTCCGTGGTATAATAAAATGAATAGGTTTTGCAAGGAGGCGCTGTATAGATGACAGGCTGTATCCTTTGTCCCCGTGCTTGCGGGGCTGTCCGAACCCCGGAAAGCGGGAACGGCTTCTGTCAGATGGGCACTGACCCGGTCGTGGCCCGCGTGGCGCCTCATTTTTGGGAGGAGCCTCCGCTGTCCGGAACCCGGGGTGCCGGCGCGATTTTCTTTTCCGGCTGTACGCTGCGGTGTGTCTATTGCCAGAACGGCATCATCAGCCAGCAGGGACTGGGAAAGCGGATTTCCGTGCGGGAGCTGGCGGATCTTTTTCGCCGCCTGACGGACATGGGGGTCCACAATATCGATCTTGTAACGCCCACCCATTTCACGCCCGCCATTCTGGAGGCGCTGGCCATTTACCGGCCACCTGTACCCATCGTATGGAATACGGGCGGATATGAAGAAATATCCACCCTAAAAATGCTGGAAGGCGCGGTGGATATCTATCTGCCGGATTTAAAGCATTTTTCCGCCGCCGCGGGAGCGTTGTGCGCCCACGCGCCCGATTATTTTGAAAAGGCCTCCGCAGCCATCCGGGAAATGGTGCGTCAGACCGGGCCCTGTACCTTTGACAAAGAGGGCATCATGACCCGCGGCACGCTCATCCGCCACCTGATTCTGCCCGGCTACACCACTGAAAGCCTGGCGCTGCTTGACTGGATTAAGGAGGAACTGCCGGAAGGCGTATGGGTGTCGCTGATGCGTCAGTATGTGCCCATGAACGGCGTGAACATCTCCGGATTGAACCGCCGCATCACCGACCGGGAATACCGCCGGGTGCGGGAGCGCATGGAGGCGCTGGATTTGCCGGGCTTTGTGCAGGAGAAATCCTCCGCCGACGCCGCGTATACGCCGCCCTTTACCGATAACTGGGAATGACCGGATGCAGAAAGGAACATTTTATGAATAACCGTGACGAATTGATTCGCCGTGTTGCCGATACCATTTCCTCCCAGGATGACAGTGCCATCCTGCCTGATCGGAACCGCGCCGTGGAAATCCTGCACGATCTGCAGGCACTGATGTTCCCCGCGTTTTTCGGCGGGGAGTCCATGTCCCGCGTAACCCGGCTGCACAGAATCATAGACGTGCTGCAGGAGCAGATTCAGGTCTGCGCCGATTTTGCCCGCCGTCCGCTGGATGCCGCCGCGGCAGCCGAAAAATATATTGAGGAGATTCCCAGCATCCGCAGCCTGCTGCAAAAGGACATTACCGCCCTGTATGAATGCGACCCCGCCGCCACCAGCCCGCAGGAGGTACTGCTGTCCTACCCCGGCATCTATGCCATCATGGTTTACCGCCTGGCCCACCCCCTTTACACGCTGGGCGTGCCGATTCTACCGCGGATTCTGACGGAGCATGCCCACGCCAAAACGGGCATCCATATCCACCCCGGCGCCACCATCGGCGAATATTTCTTCATTGACCACGGCACAGGCATTGTCATCGGCGAAACCACCACCATCGGCAACCATGTGAAGCTGTATCAGGGCGTGACGCTGGGTGCCAAATCCTTTGAAACCGATGAAAACGGCAACCCCGTCAAGGGTGTCAAGCGTCACCCGGACATCGGCAGCAATGTGGTAATCTACGCCAACGCCACCATTTTGGGCGGGCTCACCCGTGTGGGCGATGGCTGCGTTATCGGAGGCAACGTGTGGCTGACCCGCTCCGTGCCCGAGGGGACAACCGTCATCTACAACTGCGGGCAGGACCAGATGATGAGTTCATATTGATTTAATAATTCAGCGATATGATACAGTCCGATTTTTCTGTAATTTGAAAGGATCGGTGTAACAATGCTTTCCCTTAAAGAAATCAAAAAAGATTATGAATCCGGTTCTACCCGTGTGGAAGCACTGAAGGGTGTCAGCATTTCATTCCGCGAAAGCGAGTTCGTGGCCATTCTTGGTCCCTCCGGCTGCGGCAAAACAACGCTGCTGAACATCGTCGGCGGTCTGGATCAGTATACCTCCGGCGACCTGGACATCAACGGCAAATCTACCAAGGACTTTTCCGGTCCGGACTGGGACACCTACCGGAACCACTCCATCGGCTTTGTTTTCCAGAGCTACAACCTGATTCCCCATCAGACGGTCTTGGCCAATGTGGAGCTGGCACTGACGCTATCCGGCGTTGGCAAGACCGAGCGTCGCCGCCGCGCCAAGAAAGCGCTGGAGCAGGTGGGCCTGGGCAATCAGCTGAAGAAAAAGCCCAACCAGATGTCCGGCGGCCAGATGCAGCGTGTCGCCATCGCAAGAGCCCTGGTGAACGACCCGGACATCCTGCTGGCCGATGAACCCACCGGCGCGCTGGACTCCGAAACCAGCCTGCAGGTTATGGAAATTCTGAAAAACATTTCCAAAGAAAAGCTGGTTGTGATGGTCACCCACAACCCGGACCTGGCAGCCACCTATGCCACCCGCACGGTGCGCTTGCTGGACGGCCGGATTACCGATGATACCAACCCCTACAATCCCACGGTGGTGGAGCCCATCCCGAAGGCGAAGCAGAAGGCGGAGAAGCATACCTCCATGTCCTTCCTCACCGCGCTGTCCCTTTCCTTCAACAACCTGCGTACCAAGAAGGGTCGCACCATCCTGACCGCCTTCGCCGGTTCCATCGGTATCATCGGCATTGCGCTGATTTTGTCGCTCTCCAACGGTATTCAGGCCTACATCGACCAAGTGCAGGAGGACACGCTGTCCTCCTATCCCATTTCCATCGAAAGCGAAACACTGGATATGTCCACCATGGTGGAGACCATGATGGGTTCCGCCGCCGCCCGTTCCGAGCATGAGACGGACAAGGTCTACTCCAGCGCCATTATGGCCGACCTGCTCAACAGCATGCTGACCATGGAAACGCGGCAGAACGATTTGGCCGGCTTCAAAGCCTATCTGGAGGCCCACCTGGCCGACATGGAGGACGATGCGGTGCTTATCGACATGTTCAAGGACAAGACTCCATGCGGGTTCCGCGTCTGGAAGAGCGAGCACATCCTCAGGG
>JAZUDA010000306.1:0-7559 GCA_045639455.1 Clostridia bacterium
TATTCTGACCGCTGAAAAAATGAGCCTTGCCTCCGAGCATTGCATTGTGATGCATCCGCTGCCCCGCGTCAATGAAATCAGCGTGGAGATTGACGATGACCCACGGGCATGTTATTTCAAGCAGGTGCTGAACGGGAAGTATATGCGAATGGCGCTGATTCTGAAACTTCTGAAGGATAAAGGACAATTCGACCGCAAGGGGGTTCCGGTTCCGGGACTTCGTTGTGCGAATCCCAAGTGCATTATGCAGACCGAGCAGGAGCTAAAGCCTTTGTTCCGTGTCGGGGAGCATGGAAAATATCGCTGCCTGTATTGCGATACGGTGGTAGAATAAGTCTGTTTTTCATTTCACAGGGGGTAATGGAAAATGAATGAATCCAGAATCGTCCGGGTTACAGGCGCCATGCAGGCGAAGGGCATAGATATGCTACTTGTCTCGGACCCGGTGGTGATTTATTACCTGACCGGCAGCAGCTTAAACAGCGGCGAACGGATGATGGCCTTGCTGATTTCATCGTACGGCGAATGCAAAATGGTCATGAATGACCTGTTTGTTTCTCAGCGGCCGGAAAACCTTGACACGGTATTCTACAATGATACCGATGACAGCGTACTGGTTCTTTCCTCTCTTCTTCCGCAGGGAATCACGCTTGGAATTGATAAAAACTGGCCGGCGCACTTTCTTCTGTCTTTGCAGGAAAAAATGCCTGGGAATCGTTTTGTCAACAGCTCTTGTGTAATTGACAATGTCCGCATTGTCAAGGATGCCGATGAGCAGGAAAAGATGATTTGCTCCTCCCGCCTGAATGATGAGGTTATGTCCCGCCTGATTCAGCGCCTTCACGTCGGTCAGACGGAGCGGGAGTTGGCCACCATTGTGAAGGAACTATACTCGGAGGTTGGATGCGAAGGTATTTCATTCCAGCCAATCTGCTCTTTCGCGAAAAACGCGGCGGATCCTCACCACGGACCGGATGATACCGTTGGCCGGGAAGGAGATTGCCTGGTGATTGATATCGGTGGCATGAAGGACGGCTATGCCTCGGACATGACCCGCACAGTCTTCCTCGGCCGCGTCAGCGAACGGCAGCGGGAAATCTACGAAATCGTGCTGGAAGCGAACCGCAGGGGAAGGCAAGCCGCACGTCCGGGCAACCGCATGAAGGACGTTGACCTGGCTGCCCGCGACTATATCGAAAGCAAAGGCTACGGCCACTATTTTACGCACCGTACAGGTCATTCCATCGGCCTGGAGGATCATGAATGGGGCGATGTATCATCCGTCAACGATGCGGTCATTCGCCCCGGACAGTGCTTTTCCGTCGAGCCGGGCATTTATCTGCCGGATGAGGGAATCGGCGTTCGGATTGAGGACCTGGTGCTGATTACGCAAGACGGGTGCAAGGTACTCAACAGTTACCCGCGGGAGCTGACCGTTATTTCCGGCAAGTAATTCATTTTCTTAAGTTCTGCGCAAATAAAGGACTCCTCTGTTCTTTTTAGAAGAACAGGGGAGTCCTTTTGAAGCGTGGCACTGTGTTGGCTTGTGATTATCAGAAGTTGATTTTCAGTTCGGGATGCCGCTTGAAAATGTCTGAGGAGTCGGTATGCATGAATTCTCGCACGTGGGTCCAGCGCACATTAAACCCGGCACCATGCGCGCAGAAAACCGAATCGGGCGTATTTTCCGTATCTGCCTCCGGGTTGTATCCGCTTTCATTAATTATTTTATCCTGATTGTGACAAGGATAGTATCCGTCAAAAGAGGCGAAGATATGTCCTTTGCCATGCGTGTAGGAGGAAACGTCTCGGGCGTAATACCGTGAAGTCGAAACGGGTACTCTGGCAAGGAAGAAAGCGATTCCGTCCTCGATTGAAAAGGATTCCGTTATGCCGTTCATTTGCTGCAGGTCGCTCATCGCACGACCGAAGCATTCCTCCGGCACTTCGAGGCGCAGGGAATACCAGGGCTCCAGCAGCGTACACTTTGCCTGCATCAACCCCTGGCGAATTGCCCGATAGGTTGCCTGCCTGAAATCGCCGCCTTCCGTGTGCTTCAGGTGTGCCTTGCCGAGCAGCAGGGTGATTTTTACGTCAGTAAGAGGCGCACCGGTGAGAATACCCGGGTGCTGACGCTCCGTTATGTGTGTTAGAATCAGCCGTTGCCAGTTTTTGTCAAGCAGGTCTTCGGGGCAGACGGTGCCCGGACGGATTCCGCTTCCCGGCGCGCCTTTTTCCAGCAGCAGACGAACCTCGGCATAATGCCGCAGCGGCTCATAGTGTCCTAAGCCTTCAACACTGTTCTCGATTGTTTCCTTGTATAGGATGGCCCCCTCGCCGAAGCGGACGGACAGGGAAAAACGTTCTTTCAGGAGCCTGGTCAGGATTTCCAGCTGCACATCACCCATCAGCTGCACGTGGATTTCACGGCTTTGTTCAACCCACTCGATATGCAAAAGCGGTTCCTCCTCTTCGAGAACGCGCAGTTTTTGCAATAAAGAGATAGGATCGCAGTCCTCAGGGGGAATAACGCGATAGGACAGAACGGGAACAAGCTCCGCGCTTGTTGTATCCGTCACGGTGCCAAGCCCCATCCCGGGCAGCGTGAAAGACAGCCCGGTAACTGCGCACAGACTGCCGGCATTCGCCGAATCCACTGAATCATATTTCTCGCCTGAATAAAGCCTGATTTGATTGACTTTTTCCGTAATATCAGCATCATTCGGCTTGTAAATCATATCACGGACATGAAGCGTTCCGCTGACGACTTTCAGATGGGTGAGGCGGTTGCCCGCACTGTCATGAGAAATTTTATAAACGCGAGCGCCAAACCCCACGCTTTGAACCGGTGGCGGAACCAAGGACGCCACTCGGTCAGCCAGTTCATCAATCCCTTCAAACTTCAACGCGGAACCGAAATAGCAGGGGAAACAGACGCGTGCGGCGAAAAGCTTATTTTGAATTTCGTCGGATAGTTTATTCTCCTGCAAATAAGCTTCAAGCGCTTTCTCGTCACATGAAGCCATCTCTTCACAGGCTTCAGGGGACAGCATATCGATGACACCCGTGCCGAAATGCTTTCGCAGTTCTTCCAGGCGTTGTTCTTTCAGTTGGTGAGCGATGTCTGTTTTATTGACAAAAATGTAAGTGGGGATGTTGTATTTCTTTAGCAGATGCCATAGTGTCTGCGTATGTCCGTCAATGCCGTCTGTGGCGCTGATAACCAGAATAGCGCAGTCCAAAACTTGCAGAGCACGCTCCATTTCGCCGGAAAAGTCCACATGTCCGGGGGTATCAAGCAGCGTAATCTCTGTGCCGTTCCTGCTCAGCCGGGCTTGTTTTGAAAAAATGGTGATTCCACGCTCCCTTTCCTGTACGTCCGTATCAAGGAAAGAATCCCGCGTATCCACCCTGCCCGCTTTTCTGATCGCACCGGAACAATACAGCATTGCCTCGGCCAACGTGGTTTTCCCCGCATCAACATGTGCCAAAAGGCCGCATACAAGTCTGTTTGACATAAGTTCACCCTTTACATTAAAATGGACTTTGGTATATTAATTCGAAACCTGGTACGGAATTGCAATGCAAGGATTGAAGAACCGTATTGCGTGTGATAAACTATTGTTGAAGCGTATCCTTCTCCTGCGGAGGTTTATGTATGATGGATTACCGTGTTATTGGAAATTCACAGGCGAAGATTTGCCTGATTGAACCCGTCGGAGAATGGGACAACCCTGAAAGCCTTTATCGTGAAATCGCTGCCCTTTGTCCCGAAAAAGAGTTTTTTCTTGTTCCGGTTCGTGTTAATTGCTGGAACGGTGATCTCAGCCCTTGGGTCGCTCCGCCTGTATTCGGGAAGGATGGTTTCGGTTGTGGCGCCGCCGACACTTTGTCTTATATCGAGAATATCGTTTTTGCGGATATTCCCGCGCGGGATAAGCACGTCATTCTGGGCGGATATTCTTTGGCCGGACTCTTTTCCCTGTGGGCCGTGGCAAATTCCGATGAATTTTCCGCCTGCGCCGCGGCTTCTCCCTCTGTCTGGTTTCCGGGGTGGATTGAATATGCTTCTTCCCATCCTCCGAAGACCGATGCCGTTTATCTGAGCCTTGGCGACAAGGAAGAGCATACCCGAAATCAAACGATGGCGCGGGTTGGTGATTGTATTCGCAGGCAGGATGCGCTTCTTTCCGGCATTCAGCATACTTTGGTATGGAATGAAGGGAATCATTTCCGTGACGCCGCTCTTCGCATGGCGAAGGGCTTTGCCTGGTGCATGAACCGGGTCGGATGAGCACTTATTTTTTTATCTTTCGTCAGGCGTTTTGATCTTTTGAATCCATCCGATAATCTGCCCGGAAAGCACGACTGTCAGAACGGACCATACTATCCTTGAAACGGGAATATAGGTTAATGACAGTGCCAGCACGGAAAGATCTGTTATCAGATACAGCCATTGAATGGGAACATCCGTTATGCGATGCAGCGCCATGGCGAGCGCGTCATCTCCGCCGGTCGCGGCGCCGGAGCGTACGCTGATTCCGGCACCTACACCTACAAAGCATGCACCAATCAGCGCGGCGGGAAGCGGATAGCGGTACAGCTCGGGCCATAAAGGCGGAAATAGCTCCAATATCCTGTAACAAACGGCAAAAATAACGGAGGCAAACAGGGAATACCCCAGGAAGCCCTTGCCTAGCACATATATACCGAAGGCGAAACAGAGAATATCCAGCACGACACCGGAATAGGCGGGTGAAATATTCAGCCAGTATTTCAGCAGCAGCATGGCTCCGAGGACACCGCCTTCGGTGACATTTGTTTGTGCGTGGATATTGTAAAGACCGAAGGCCAGGATGATATTCCCGATTGCAATCATCGCGCATTTTCGTGGGTCTGGGCGAGGAAAGAAACGTAATTTCATAAAACAGATTCTCCAAACAATCAAAACCCTTATTGTTTACATAAAACAGTATACCATCTTTTTAGGTTTGTGGCAATCTTATCCCCTTTGTCTTCAGGACGAAGATGGGATTAAGTTGCTTTTTTTTCAAAATAGATATATAATATATCTAATCGGATAGGATACAAGAGAGCGCGGACAGATAATCTGTTCGTGTTTGGGTGTGTCTGTATCCGCGCGGCGGGGAGTGACCCGCCGTTTAGTATTTCATGAAAGGATTTGATCCTTTGTTTGCCGTTTTGTTTTTACTTTGGCTGCTGTTTAACGGCAGAATCACCTTGGAAATCATCTTATTCGGGCTGTTTGTTTCTGCTGCATGTTATGCTGCGTCCTGCGTTTTGTTTGGCTTTTCTGTAAAAAAGGATTTGGCGCTAACCCGGAAAGCAGGCGGCATCGTAAAGCTTCTCTTTCTACTGCTTTGCGAGATTATCAAGGCTAATCTTTTGACAATCCGCATGATTTACGGCAGAAAGCAACCCAATTCCTGCTTTGTATCTTTTCCCGCTCCTGTTTCCTCTTCAGCCGGTAAGGCGGCCCTGGCGAATTGCATTACCCTGACACCCGGAACCATCACCGCGGATGTTGAAGACAATGTGTTTACGGTTCATTGTCTGGATGAAAGTATGGGAACCGGGCTTGATGACAGTTCTCTTGTCAGGCAGCTTCAAAGCTTAGAAGGGGGAAAAGAGGCAGAATGACTTACGCTTCTTGTGTACAGTATCTTTTGACAGGCGCGATTGTGCTTCTTTCTGTCGGGACTCTGGCCTGTCTCGTCAGGGCAATCATCGGTCCGAAGCATGCCGACCGTCTTGTTGCCGCCAACATGATTGGTACGCAGGTGATTTGTCTGATTTGTCTTATTGCCGGGCGGAACAATGAGGGCGGCTTCGTTGATGTGGCGATTGTCTACGCGCTGCTCAGCTTCCTTGCAGGGACCGTGCTGATGAAAATCCAGACCGGGAGGGGAAAGAAATCATGAACGCGTTGGAAGTGATTCGCCTCGTCCTGGGAGGGTTACTGCTCCTGGGCGGTCTGTTTTGCCTGATTACCGCTGTCATCGGCAATTACAGATTCAAGGATGTGACGCAGCGCATGCACGCGGCGGGTGTCGGCGATACGCTGGGTGTCTTACTGCTTTTTGCCGGTATTACCGTGCTGTGCGGTATTTCGGCCTTTACATTGAAACTGTCGGTTGTTTTGGCACTGATGTGGATTTCCGGACCTGCCCTGTCCCACCTGATTATGAAGCTGGAATGGAAGATCTCCACGGAACATGCGGCAAAAACGAAAGAAGGAGACGAACGGTAATGGATATCGCGGCATACTTTCTGCTGGGTTTTCTCGTTGTGTGCGCGATGGCGGTGGCTTTTACGAAAAACGTTTTTCACGCCGTGCTGATTCAGCTGTGTTTTAGTGCTGTTATGTCTGTGATCTGGCTGTTGCTTGAATCTCCTGACCTCGCGATTACGGAGGCCGCGGTGGGCGCGGGCGTTACAGGCGTACTCTTTTTTGTTACCCTTCGCCGAATGGGCATAATCAGAAAGAAGGGAGAGAAAAAAGAATGAGCGTTTCGAATGCCTTGCTTCATTTCGTCCATTGGGTGGACGGAACGGAAGAAACTCCCGAGAGTAAACAAAACATCCATTCCGCTGTCCGCAAAACCAATCAGGTTTCCGAAAACAAGTCTCTCGTCCGGAACAAGCAGCAAAAGCTTGCCCGGGAACGGAAGTATGAAGAAGTTCTTTACCGGGCAGCCGCGACACTTGTTTGTGTTGCCATGATTTCCGTCCTTCTGGTCACCGTTTCCTGGCTGCCAAGATTCGGCAGCGATGCCAACCCGGAAGAAAATGAAGTTTACGCCCGATACGTCGAGGACGGGCTTCGGGAGGCCGGCGCGGTGAATACTGTCGCCGATATGACCCTTGATTACCGTTCGTTTGATACGCTGGGGGAATCCCACGTCCTCTTTATCGCCGTGTGCAGCGTGATGATTCTGCTGCGGGCTGAAAAGAAGAAAAACGGGGCGTACCTTCTGCCGGAACTGGCTGTCAGCCAAAAGGAAGAAAAGGGAGACCCGGTCTTTCAGGCCGCCGCGCGCGTCCTTGTTCCCGTGGGCCTACTGTATGGGATTTATGTGATTCTGAACGGCCATTTGTCCGCCGGTGGCGGTTTTTCCGGCGGAGCCATTATCGGCGGCTGCCTGGTGATGTATGTGAACGCGTTCGGTTCTGAAAAGTTCGAGCGTTTTTTCACAGTGAAGACCTACCAATGGATTACGTTTTTCTCCTTGATGACATATACATTGCTGAAAACCTATTCCTTCTATACAGGCGCGAATGGGATTGAAAGCGGAATCCCGCTGGGAACACCCGGGGCAATCCTCTCCAGCGGGTTGATTCTTCCGCTGAATATCTGTGTCGGCCTGGTTGTCGCCTGTACCATGTACGCTTTCTACGCGCTTTTTGCGAAAGGGGGATTCGGCCATGGGCGGTAATCTGTTTTCAAACTATTACGAGCTTGCCGCCGTTATCATTTTCGGCATCGGTTTCACACTGCTTTTTTTCAGCCGGAATCTGATAAAAAAAATAATCGGATT
>JAZUDA010000307.1:0-9641 GCA_045639455.1 Clostridia bacterium
GGGTATATGCGACCCATATACCCCGCCCTTATCTGTTATCAGGGAGAAAGCCTTATGAAAAGCAAAACAAAGGAAGCCCTTTCGGCTTACGCGTTTCTGGCGCCCGCACTGCTGATATTCCTTATCATGGTACTCCTGCCCGTTATCATCTCGCTTATTCTGGCCTTCACAAAGTGGAACTTCTTTTCCGGCCTGGAAAAGCTGAAGTTCGTGGGTGTTTCCAACTTCACCAAGCTGTTTACAACCGACCGTTCCTTCTCCAACGCGCTGGTCAATACTGCCGTATACGCTGTCGCGACAGTCCCTCTGACCGTTTTTCTGTCGATGATTCTCGCCCATATCGTGAACGGAAAGGTTTACTGCCAGCGTTTCTTCCGTCTGGCCTTCTTTATCCCTTACATTTCCAACATGGTGGCATTGGGTGCCATCTTCAAATTCCTATTCCGTTCGGACGGCCCCATCAACGCCATTCTGCAGTCCTGGTTCAACGTTACGGAGCTGCCCAACTGGCTGGCCTCCTCCACCCTGTGCCGGATTCCGATTATCTGCGTCATGATCTACTCCGGCGTGGGCTTTTGCCTGATTGTCTATATCGCCGCGCTGAAGGGCGTGCCGAAGGACCTGTACGAGGCCGCCGCCATTGACGGTGCCTCTCCCGTGCGTTCCTTCTTTTCCATTACCATTCCCATGATTTCCCCCACCACCTTCTACCTGGTCATTGTCCGTCTAATCAATGCCTTCCAGGTATTCGCGGCCATCAACATCATCGCCGATGGCGGCAAGGCCGCGGGCAATGTAAGCCTGGTGGTCATGATATACGAGGAAGCCTTCAAGAAATACAATTTCGGCTACGCCAGTGCCGTGTCCTGGGTACTCGTAGTCTTTATTCTGATTGTCACCGTCATCAACTTCTCCCTTCAGAAGAAGTGGGTCCATTATTGAGAAAGGAGGCAATCCGATGAAAAAAAGCAAGTTTTTCCGTAAGCTGATTCTTACGCTGTTTACGCTGCTCGTAGCGGCGCTCTTCATTCTGCCGCTGCTGTGGATGCTGTCCTCCTCTCTGAAAACGCCCGCACAGGTGTTCGAGTCGCCCTTCCGCTGGATCACCGATTCGCTGCACTTCCGCAATTATCTGGAGGTCTGGACGAACCCCGATCTTCCGTTCTGGAATCTGTACCTGAACTCCCTCTTCATCGCCTTCGGCAGTGTGGCCGGGCAGCTGCTGATTTCCTCCCTGGCGGCCTATGCCTTTGCCAAGATGCGCTTCCCCGGGAAAAACTTCGTGTTCATGCTGATGCTGACCACCATGATGATTCCCGTTCAGGCGCTGATCATCCCCCGGTTTATGGTCTACCACACCCTGAATATGTACGATACACTGTGGTGTATCATTCTGCCCAATTTCTTCAACGTAACCACGATTTTCCTGCTCCGTCAGTTCTATATGGCGCTGCCCAATGAAATGATGGAGGCCGCGGTCATCGACGGTGCCGGGCACCTGCGTATCTGGGGCGAAATCATGATGCCTCTGACCCGCAACGGCATGATTTCCGCCGCGATCCTGTCCTTTATCAGCGCATGGAACGAATACCTGAATCCCCTCATTTTCCTTCCCAGCGCGGAGCACTACACCGTGGCGCTCGGTATCCGCTGGTATCTGAATGACACCGCCCGCGAATACAACCTGATGATGTGCGCCGCCGCCAGTGCCATACTGCCCATTGTGATTCTCTATATTTCCGCGCAGAGATATTTTGAGGACGGTATTGCGGCAGCGGGTGTAAAGGGTTAAAATAAGAGACAGTACATGAAGGAGGTCACCTTTGCTATGAACCAGCGCAGACCGAACGTGATTATGATTCTGACCGACGACCAGGGGTACTGGTCGCTGGGCTGTACGGGAAACAAGGAAATCCGTACCCCGAATATTGACGCCCTTGCCGCCGGCGGCATGCAGATGGATAACTTCTTCTGCGTTACGCCCGTCTGCTCCCCTGCCCGCGCATCCCTGCTGACCGGGCGGATCCCCAGCCAGCACGGCATTGAGGACTGGATCCGGGTGGGCAACGGCGATAAGCACGGCGACCCGCCCATCAACTATCTGGAGGGCATCACCGGCTATACCGACCTGATGGCGCGGCAGGGCTATACCTGCGGCATCAGCGGCAAGTGGCACATGGGCGCCACCTGCCTGCCCCAGAAGAGCTATTCCCACTGGTTCGTTTCCCTGGGCGGCAGCGGCACCTACCGCAATGCCCCCGCCTACCGCGGAACGGAGCTGGTACAGACCGAGGGCTACCTGACGGATGTGATCACCGACGACGCGCTGTCCTTTATTGACGAGTGTGCCGACAGCGACACGCCCTTCTACCTGAACCTGTCCTACACCGCGCCCCATTCCCCCCACGTGGACCAGCACAAGCCGGAATACGTGCAGTACTACTACGACAACTGCACCTTCGCGGATGTGCCGCAGGACAAGAAGAGCCCCGGCAGCATCCAGCACCCCCACGACATCGAATACAGCCTCACCTTTGCCAATAAGGAGCGGGAGTTCCTGACGCTGCGGGATCTGCTCAGCGGCTACTATGCCGCCGTGCAGGGCGTGGATGACGGCGTGGGCCGCATTGTGAAAAAGCTGGAGGAAAAGGGCATCCGTGACAATACCCTCATCATCTACACCAGCGACAACGGCTTCAGCTGCGGTCAGCACGGCATCTGGGGCAAGGGCAACGCCACCTTCCCGCTGAACCTGTTCGACACCGCGGTAAAGGTGCCCTTCATCATCAACTGGCCCGGCGTCATCCGTTCCGGCGTGAAGACGGACGCGCTGCTTTCCGCCTATGACTTCATGCCCACGCTGCTGGACCTGCTGGGCATTGAGAACCCGGAGGCCGGCGAACTGCCCGGCCGCAGCTTCAAAAACCTGCTGCTGACGGATACGAAGGAGGAGTACCACGAGGCCATCACGGTCTTTGACGAGTACGGCCCCAACCGCATGATCCGCACCAAGGAATGGAAGTATATCCACCGCTATCCCTACGGCCCCCACGAGCTGTATGACCTGGTGCACGATCCTCGGGAGCAGTTTAACCTGCTGGAGGAAAACCGGTACTTCTATTACGGGCCCAAGTTCATCGAGGAAAAGGCCGCCGAAATGAAGGCCATGATGGACAAATGGTTCAACAAGTATGTGAACCCGGAAATCGACGGTGCCCGTGAGCCCGTCTGCGGGCGCGGACAACTGTGCCGGCTGGGCGAGGCATCCGAGGGTCGTCCCACCTTCTCCCCGGTAAGCCAGGTAGAGTATAAGAAATAAGTCACTTCCTCCGCCGCGGCGCGAAAAACGCCGCGGCTTTTTTCCTGCCTTTGGGAAAAACGGTAGCCTCCTACGCGGTTTTATGGTATAATACACCCGTTATGAAGGCACAAATCAATCTCGCGCGAAAACGGAGGGAAACCCATGGAGCTGAACAGCCTTGTGTCTGAAATCGAAAAAACCGGCCTGACGCTGAACGAGCTTGCCGTATGGCAGGACGGGCGGACGCAGGTCTGCCGCTTCCGTCCCGGCGACCACTGCACCAACGGCTATTCCGTGGCGAAGGCGTTCACCATGACCGCCGTAGGCATGCTGTGGGACGAGGGCAAGGTGGACGTGACAAAGCCCATCGCGGCCTATATGGGCAGCCTTATGCCCGCGGATATCGACCCGAAATGGCGGGAGGTCACCGTGGAGCACGCCCTGACCCACACCATCGGGTTCGAGAACGGTTTTCTGGATATCGATGTGGAGGACGTGCTGTCCTACCCCACGGAGGACTATCTGGATATCGTCTTTCGTCACCCGATCACCTATCAGCCGGGAACCCACCGCCAGTACAGCGATGCGGCGTTTTACCTCCTGAGCCGGCTGGTCAGCTGTATTTCCGGTGAAAAGCTGGACGATTTCCTCAATGCCCGGCTGTTCCGTCCCCTGCATTTTCATGAGTTTGCCTGGAGCCACTGCCCCATGAATTACCCCATGGGCGCTACCGGCCTGTACGCCTCCGCCGGGGATATGATCAAGCTCCCCGTGCTGTATATGAACGGCGGCGTATGGGAGGGGAAAAGACTGGTGTCCCGGGAATGGGTCGACATGGCCATTGCCCGCGAGTATGAGCTGCACCCCCGCACCCCCGCCGGGTGGATCGGCAAGGGCGGCATGTACGGGCAGATTGTTCTGTTCAACCGGGAAAAGAACGCCGCCATCGCGTGGCTGGGCCACACGAGCGACAGCGGCCCCATGGTGCAGCGCCTGCTGGAGCTGCTGGATAAAGAGCTATGATGATTGAAACTGAAATTCTGAACTATTGCCTGGCGAACCCGGGGCTGGAAATCGATGACCTGTTCAAGTACCTGCACCAGTCCTGTTTCGGCTGCGAGCATCTGGTGACGGACGGGGATTACGCCCTGCGGCGGATCCGGGAAGAAGCGAAAAACGCCGAGGAGGACAATCTGCCCCCGCTGGAGCGTCTTTGCGGCGACTTCTGCCGGGTGCATTTGACGGCGCTGTCCGGGGAGGACGGCCCGGAGGCGCTGTGCCGGGCGTTCCTGCTGTCAGCCGGGTGCCGGCCCGCGGGGCAGCCCCGATTGGAGCAATGCCTGGGGGCATCGCTGGCACTGGCCCGGGAGGGAAAGATTCCCTTTGACCCGGCCGTCCTTGCCGCGGCCATTGACGAATGGCGCGGGAAGGGGTTCCCCGCCTTGCATCATTCGGATTCCTTCCGGGACGCCCATCACCCTGCCTACCGGGTTGTCCATACCCGGTACCTGCCGGAGCTTCCCCTGCGCGAATAACGCCCGCCTCCGCGGGCTTTTCTTTTCAGGCTGTTCACCCCGGCTGTTTTGTGATATACTTCTTCTTTGATATTTCCGTGAGAACGGAGGATTGACCCCATGAATCAGAAGAACCGCTCCCGGCTGTTCCTGCTGGGCGCCGCGCTGTGCTGGGCTCTGGCTGGCGTATGCGTGAAGTCCATTACCTGGTCCGCCATGTCGCTGATGTGCGCCCGCTCCCTCCTGTCTTTCCTGGTGCTGGCACTGTTCCAGCACCGTCTGTTGCCCCGTTTCACGAAGGGAAATCTCCTCGGTGCGCTGATGATGACCGGCACAGGGCTGCTGTATATGTCCGCCACCAAGATGACCGCCGCGGGCACCGCCATTATCCTGCAGTACATCGCGCCGATTCTGGTATTCCTCTACAGCGTGCTGTTCCGCGGCCGCAAGGCCAAGCCGGCGGAGCTGGTGCTGACGCTGGCCATTTTCGGCGGCATCGTACTGTCCTTCGCCGATAATCTGGATACCACCCATGTATTGGGGAACCTGCTGGCACTGGCCAGCAGCGTGACCTTCGCCGGGCAGATTGTGGTGATGAACCGGGACGAAGTGGATCCGGGCGACAGCCTGATGACAAGCTGCATCCTCAGCTTTCTGATTACCCTGCCCTTCCTGCTGACGGACGGGAGCGTTGTCTTCACCTCCGCCAACGTGTTTTGGGTGCTGGTGCTGGGCATCGTGCAGTACGGCCTGGCCAATACCCTCTTCGGCAAGGGCATTCACGGCGTGGATCCGGTGGAATCCTCCCTGCTGCTGACGGTGGAGCCGGTTGCCAACCCCATCATGGTGGCGCTGGTCTGCGGCGAAATGATGGGGGCGAAAGCCATCATCGGCTTTACCGTTGTGGTCATCGGCGTGACGCTGTTCACCCTGCTGCCCTCCATTGAAAAGACGAGAAACCAAAAAAACACCGCCGCGAAGGCGTGATACCGTTCCCTCATCTTGCAGATTATCTGCGGGATGGGGGTCTTTTTTCTTGACACGGTCCCTCCTCCGGCGTATAATATTGCCCGCCAACGGATGTGGTGGAGTCTGTCATTGGCCGCGGCGCGGTCAATTTCCGTAGGCGGTGCGGCTATGCCGTGCCATGGACTCTCACACAGGTTGTGAGGGTTTTTTATTGGGCAACTCTCGGAAAGGAAGAAAAAATGAGGAAAACAAAGATTATCTGCACCA
This sequence comes from Clostridia bacterium, assembly GCA_045639455.1. Classification (GTDB taxonomy): domain Bacteria; phylum Bacillota; class Clostridia; order Christensenellales; family Aristaeellaceae; genus JAZUDA01. Next base: position 6,052 of record JAZUDA010000307.1, read on the forward strand.
TCGGCCCCGCCAGCGAGGACGAACAAATCCTGTCCCGGATGATGGACGCGGGCATGAACGTAGCCCGGCTGAATTTTTCCCACGGCACTCATGAGGAGCACCAGCATCAGCTGGACCTGGTGGTCAAGGTCCGCACGGAAAAGAAGCTTCCCATCGCCATCATGCTGGATACCAAGGGCCCGGAATACCGCATCGGCACCTTCGCGAGGCCCGGCGTGGAGCTGAAGGACGGCCAGCGGTTCACCTTCACCCCGGACGCGGTGGAGGGCGACGAGACCCGGGTATCCGTCAGCTATCCGCACCTGGCGCAGGAGCTGCAGCCGGGCGACACGGTGCTGGTCAACAACGGCCTGCTGATTTTCAAGGTAGTGGAAATCGCGGGCCGGGACGTGGTCTGCGAGGTTGAGGCGGGCGGCGCCATTTCCGACCGGAAGAGCATGTCCTTCCCGGGCAAGGTGCTGAAGCAGGCCTACCTGAGCGAGCAGGACAAGGCGGACCTGATGTTCGGCATCCGCAACGATGTGGACTTCCTGGCCTGCTCCTTCGTCTCCTGCAAGCAGGACGTGCTGGATGTGCAGCAGTTCCTGCGGGAGAACAACGCCCCCGAAATTGCCATCATCGCCAAGATCGAGAACCGGGCGGGCATCGACAATATCGAGGAAATCTGCTCCGTCTGCGACGGCATCATGATTGGCCGCGGCGACATGGGCGTGGAGATTCCCTTTGAGGAGCTGCCCTCCATTCAGAAGCACCTGATTACCAAGTGCCGCCTGATGGGCAAGCGGGTCATCACCGCCACCGAAATGCTGGAATCCATGATTCACAATCCCCGCCCCACCCGCGCGGAAATCACGGACGTGGCCAACGCTGTCTATGACGGCACCAGCGCCATCATGCTCTCCGGCGAAACCACCATGGGCAAGTACCCGGTAAAAACCGTGGAAACCATGTCCAAGATCGCGGAGCAGACCGAAAAGAGCATTGACTATCACAAGCAGTTCATCTACAACGAGTTCCGCATCCGCAACGAGATGGACGCCATCTCCCACGCCGTGTGCGGCATGGCCATGGATATCCGCGCCCGTGGCATTGTGGTTTGCTCCCTGTCCGGCATGACGGCCCGGATGGTCTCCCGCTTCCGCCCGCCGGTGGACATCATCTGCCTGTGCGTGAAGGAAAAAACATGGCGGCAGCTGTCACTGTCCTGGGGCATTATCCCCATGATGAGTGAGATTTACCCCACCATGGAGGTGCTGTTCTACGAGGCTCGCCGCATGGCGGTGGAGAAGCTGAAGCTGCAATCCGGCGACCGGCTGATCATCACCGGCGGCACCACGGAGCAGACCGGCAAGACCAATACCATCCGCATCGAAAATATCGAATAATTTTTACCACCGAAAGGAAAAAACGGGAAAAAAGCGTCCAAAAAACGACCGTTTTTTTCCTTTTTTTGTTGCACCGGACGGAAGAATATGTTATTATATTCACAATCTTATCCGCTATCAGGGGGGAGGTGTCTTTTGTGGACGCCGGAAACGCGTATTATCCCACGGACGATCCCGTTTTTTCGTCCGAAATGTTTCTGGTTTATTACCAGCCCCTGTATAATCATTCCACCGGCATGCTGGTAGGCGCCGAGGCGCTTGTCCGCTGGGCGCATCCGCAGAAAGGCATCCTGTGCCCCGCCTGCTTTATTCCCGATTTTGAAAAAAGCGGTCTGATTACCCAGGTCGACCTGTTTGTATTTGAGACCGTCTGCGCCTTCCTGCGCCGCTGCATAGATGAAAAAGTCAATATCATCCCCATTTCGGTGAACATTTCCCGGAAGGAGCTGTTCGCGCCCCGGTTTATCGAAACGCTGGAGGAAATTCGCCGGAAATACGATGTGCCGGTCCGTTATCTGCGGCTGGAGCTGACGGAGAGCGTAGCGCAAGGCAGCATTGAGCAGCTGATTTCTTTCCTGGGTCGGCTGCATTCCATGGGCTACCAGGTAGAGATGGACGACTTCGGCAGCGGTTACTCCTCCCTGAACGTGCTCAAAAACGTGGATTTCGACATGATCAAGCTGGATCTGCGCTTCCTGGGCGGCAAATTGACCAACGGCAAGGTGGGCGTTATCATCAGCTCCGTGGTGCGGATGTGCCAGTGGCTGGGTCTGCCGGTAATCGCCGAGGGCGTGGAGGACAAGCAGCAGGCGGACTTCCTCAAGAGCATCGGCTGCGACTATGTGCAGGGCTTCCTGTATGCCTCCGCCATGCCGGAGGAGGTATTCTTTACCATGCTCCGCGGCAGCCCGACCGACCGGGTGAAGCCCCAGCTGAGCCTGATTGACTCCTTCCAGGCGGATGCCTTCTGGAGCCCCAAGTCCATGGAATCGCTAATTTTCAACGAGTTTGTCGGCCCTGCTGCCCTGCTGGAATATACCGAGGGTAAGCTGTATATCCTGCGGGTGAATGAAAAGTTCCTGCGGGAGCTGGGCATGAATACCGACGAAAAAGAAGTCATCATGGGTAACGCCGCTTCCACCCTGGATGAGAGCAACTGGAAGATTTACGCCGAAACCCTCGAACGGGCCGCCAAAACAGGCCGGGAAGAGGAATGCGAAACATGGCGCACAATTCGCTCCGCCTCCTGCGGGGAGGACAGCGTCTGCATCCGTTCCGCCGTGCGTCTGATCGGGCAGAGCCCCACCTCCCGGCTGTTCTTTGTGACGATCCGCAATATCACAAATGAAAAGCGCTCCCTGCTGGATATGGAGGCGCTGGAGCGCCGCTTCATGGCTGCCAGCGAACAGGCCAATATCTACTACTGGGAATACGATGTGGCATCCCGCGAAATGCGTCCCTGCTTCCGCTGCATGCGGGACCTGGGCCTGCCCTCCCTGATGACCGATTACCCGGACAGCGCCATCAAAATCGGCATTTTCCCGCCCGAGGTGGCGGACATGTACCGGGATTGGCACCGTCAAATCGCCGCGGGCGTGAAGCATCTGGAGGCTGTCATTCCCCTGACCGTGGGCCGGATTCCCTTCCATGTGCGCTATACCACGGAGTTCGACGAAATGGGCAGGCCGGTAAAGGCCTACGGTTCCGCCACGCCGATAGTGAATCAATAAAAAAAGGCACCGGACGGTGTCTTTTTTCGTGCCTTTAATACCGGAACGCGCTGAGGATTTCTCCCCGCGTGTTTTTTTATTTCAGTTCCAGCTTCATATCGCCCGTCTTGACCCAGCCGATCCGGCGCAGAATCTCGTTGAACAGCAGCGAAAGAACAGCCGGCAGCACCACGCAAATCAGCACCAGGCCGACCCACATGGTGGCGGAATGGGGCGTATCGGCGATGATCCCGATGGGGCCCACCAGGCCGCAGGTACCCATGCCGGCGGAAACGCCGGAGCACTCCAGCCGGAACACCAGCGTGGAAAGCGGCCCCGTGACCGCGGCGGCCAGCGTGGGAGCGATCCAAATCTGCGGCTTGCGGCAGATATTGCCCATCTGCAGCATGGAGGTGCCCAGTCCCTGGGCGACCAGCCCGCCGAAGCCGTTCTCCCGGAAGCTGATGACCGCGAAGCCCACCATCTGGGCGCAGCA
>JAZUDA010000308.1:0-1543 GCA_045639455.1 Clostridia bacterium
TCAGGCTGAAGAGGAAAATGGCAATATGGCGTTTTTTGCTCGCCCCTGATGTCTTGAGCGCGTCATGAAGCGTTACAAGACTGGAAAGCGCGAACATGCCAACCTGAATCCACAGCGCAATGTATCGGAATATACCGGCCACATAGGCATCGTTATCATCAAACCAAAAAAAGCACGGATAAAAGAAATTGACAACAAGGAATACAGCTTCCAAAGTTATGAAAATGTTGCCGATATAGATGAACAAACGGCCCCGCCAGTTTTTCATCTTCAGATATTCCACGATATAACTGAAGTAATAAACGATTGCCGAACACATCGCGACATAATAAAGGGTCGTATCCGCGAATAGCAGTGGGATCCAGTTCAGCCCCGCCAGAACGCCCCACATCGCGTCCGTTATATAATAAGCAAGGACGGACAGCATGAGCCGGCGGTACATTTTGTCTGCCTTCCCAATGCTGCCGTTTTTCGGATGAAACATTAATTTATAGTTGATGATAAGATGCACGGCAATGGCAATAAAGCCGATTACCGAATACAGATAATCCTGCATTTCCAATCTCCCTTCATACTTGAATTGGGATTGCAGTTTAAAAAACAAGTCCGTGTGGCGTACCTGTCTTTCACGAATCAGCTGGGTTTCGCAATTTTCAGGAAAGGCAGGAGCTCTCAATCCACGAAAGAGAGGATAATTCGAGAAAAGCTCAGGTTACGATTTACAAACTGATCTTCATTCACAAACGTCCGAAACAAGAACCTCTTTTGTAGGTATATGTGTATTATAATTCATCGGCGTGTATATTACAAGATGTTTATCTGACCAATTGAATAACATTTTCTACGCCGCCGGTCCAGGGGAACATGTCCACCGGCTGGCAACGGGCAACCTTATACCCGCCCTGATAAAAGAGCGCCGCGTCGCGGGCCTGAGTCGCAGGATTGCAACTGACATAAACGACACGCCTGGGAGCCGCCTGCAAAATCGCGTCCACCACCTGTGGCTCAACACCTTTGCGAGGCGGATCGATGACGATTACATCGGGACGGAGTCCCTTGCGAACCAAATCAGGCAGGACATCTTCCGCCGCGCCGCAGAGAAAGCGGGTATTGGTCACACCGTTGGCCACCGCGTTAGCAATTGCGTTCTCAATGGCAGCGGGAACGATTTCCACGCCTACCACTTCCCGGGCGCTTTGGGCCAACAACAGTGAAATGGTACCTGCTCCGCAGTAAACATCCGCTGCGGTTTCTCCGGGTGAAAGTGCCGCAAACTCTGCCGCCACGCGGTACAGCACCTCGGTCTGCTCCGGATTCACCTGAAAAAACGCGTGGGGGGACAGCTTGAACACGTTGCCGCAAAGGGTATCCTCCAGCACATCACTGCCCCACAGCACACGGGTATCCGGCCCAAGGATTACGTTTGTCCGTTTATCATTGGTATTCACGCACAGGGAGCTCAACCCGGGCCGACTGCCGCGCAACTTCACAAGCAGCTCATCCGTCTGGGGGATGCTGCGTCCGTTTACCACCAGCACCACCA
>JAZUDA010000309.1:0-4556 GCA_045639455.1 Clostridia bacterium
CGTGCCACCTTCCTGCCCATGTCCTCCGTGACAGGGCGTTCCCTGAACGCGCAGGAGGCCAAGGTACTGCAGATGCCCGGGTGTATCGGCATTGCCAGCGACCTGATTCACTACGAACCGGAATACCGCCCCATTATGGAAAACCTGCTGGGGCGTACCGTTATCGCGGCTGATTTTGATACAGGCACTGCCATCATGCGCGCCTCGCACTATTCCTTCCGCCTCGTAACCCTGCAGGGCGATGTAATGAACACCGGCGGCTCCATTACCGGCGGTTCCGTTCACTCCAAGGCGAGCAGCCTACTGGGACGGGAACGTGAAATTCAGGAGCTGAAGCAGGAGCTGCAGCGGCGCAAGGAGCAGCTTGTCAGCGACCGGGCGGAAATCGATCATCTGGAACGCGAGCGTCAGGAGGTCAAGCGCCTTTTGGCTGAAGCCACGGCCAGCGTCCATCAGGAAGAAATCTCCGTCGTGCGGGAGCAGGAGCATGCCCAGCATGCCGCGGAGGCGCTGGAAGCGCATCATGCCCAGACCGAGGAAATCAACGACGCGCTGCAGCAGCTGGCCGAAAGCATCGCCCAGATTGACGAGGACCTGAGCGCTATTAACCAACAGAATTCCGACGCGCAGATGAACCAGGAAGAAATGGCCGCAAAAACCATTCTGCTGCAGGATGAAGTAAACAGGGCGCGTCAGACGCTGGAAGAAGTGCGTGACGAGGCAACCGGAAAGCTACTGACGCTGCGTGATACTGCCAACGCCCTGGAAAGCCTGAACCGGGACAGCGCCCGCATCATCGGCGAAATGGAATCCTCCGCCGCGAGCCTGGCCCTGTGTACCGACAAACAAAAGCAGGTTGCCCAGGTACTGGATGTTCTGAAGGAAAGCCTGGCAAGATCGGATGTTTCTCTGGAACGTCTTCAGGCAGCTGTACAGCAATGCCGGCAGGATGTGGATAACACAGAATCCCGTCGGAATGACAAGCAGGCAGAAATGCACGAGCTTCAAAACCGGATTGAGGAAATCCGTCAGGAAGGCGAAACGGAAAGCGAAAAGCTACGCAAGGCTGAGGACACCAAGGCCCGCAACGAGGGTGATTGCAAGACCATGCAGGACCGCATCTGGAACTCCTACGAGCTGACCTACGCCGGCGCCATGGAATTCAAGTGGACCGAACCGTTCGTGCTGACGGAGGCCGAAACCGAAGCTGCCTCCCTGAAGAGCGAAATCCGCCAGATGGGTACCGTGCATGTGGGTGCCATTGAGGAATACACCGTCACCAAGGAACGGTACGACCAACTCTATATTCAGAAGGAGGACCTTGTCAAGGCAAGGGATGACCTGAACGCGCTGATTGCAAGGCTTTTGCGGCAGATGGAAAGCCAGTTTGTCGAAGAGTTTTCCAAGCTTCAGGTGCATTTTCAGGAGACCTTCTCACGTCTCTTCGGCGGCGGACGTGGCGAGCTTCGCCTGTCCGACCCCAACGATGCCCTGAACTGCAACATTGACATAATCGTGCAGCCTCCGGGAAAGAAGCTGCAGCTGCTGTCCCTGTTCTCCGGCGGCGAGCGTGCGCTGACCGCCATCGCCATCCTGTTCGCCATGCTGAAGCTGAAGCCCACGCCCTTCTGCGTGCTGGATGAAATCGAGGCTGCCCTGGACGAGGCGAACGTGGCCTATTATGCCGACTATCTGAAAGAATTCAGCCAGGGAACGCAGTTTATCGTTGTATCCCACCGAAAAGGCACCATGGAACGGTGCGACTCGCTCTTTGGCGTTGCCATGGAAGAAAAGGGTGTAAGCCGTATCGTATCCGTCAGCCTGTCTGATTACGAATAAGGAGGTATTCCCATGGGTCTTTTTCAAAAGCTGAAGGAAACCCTGACCAAGTCCCGCAGCAACATGACGGACAAGGTTGACCAGCTGGTAGAAAGCACCGGCATCATCGATGAGGATTTCTATGACGAACTGACAGACATTCTCATCCTGGCCGATGTGGGTATGCGGGCCACCACCGATATTATTGACAAGCTCCGTGAAAAGGTGGACACCGCCAAGGTCCGCGACCCCAAGGTCGCCCGGCAGATGCTGAAGGATATCCTTGTAGAAGAAATGGATATCAAGCGTCCCCCGCTGAAGTGGCCTATGGTTATGCTGGTCGTGGGTGTAAACGGCGTGGGCAAGACCACCACCATCGGCAAGCTTGCCCTGCGTTTTCAGGGCATTGGTCGCACGGTCATGCTTTGCGCCGGGGATACCTTCCGTGCCGCCGCTGCGGAGCAGCTGTCCATCTGGGCAGACCGTGCCCATGTGCCGATTGTCAAGCACGCCGAGGGCGCAGACCCCGCTGCCGTGCTGTACGATGCCATCCAGTCCGCGAAGGCCAAGAATGTTGACCTGCTGATTGTGGGCACCGCCGGTCGTCTTCATAATAAGAAGAACCTGATGGAAGAATTGAACAAAATGCGCCGTGTGCTGGATAAGGAATACGCCGAGGCGGATATCCGCTGCATGCTGGTGCTGGATGCCACTACCGGGCAGAACGGTCTGGCGCAGGCAAAGGCATTCCAGGAATTCGCCGAAATTAACGGCATTGTGCTGACCAAGTTGGACGGTACCGCAAAGGGCGGCATCGCCGTCGCCATCCGCAAGGAGCTGAATGTGCCTGTGTGGTACATCGGGGTTGGCGAAGGGATTGACGACCTGCAATCCTTTGAAGCCAAGGATTACGTTGACGCGCTGTTCTGATGGAGAAGCAACATGTTTGAAAATTCTGCCGAATATCGTCTGGCTGCCAGGGCCTTCCTGAAAGGGCGCTGGCAAAATGCCATGCTGGTCACATTCTTTTCCACCGTCATCACGACCGCGATGAGCGTGGTCATGACCTTTATCTCCCCTGCCCTTTACGAACAGCTGACCTCGCTCCTCTACATGGAAATCACCATGGAGGAGCTGGTCGGCAATGTGCTCTCCGCCTGTGCCGTTCCGCTGAAGGTGATGGCGGCACTGATGATTCTGGAGCTGCTTGTGGGCGAGGTACTGGCGCTGGGCCGATTGAGCTTTTTTGAAAACATTGTTCAGGGAAAGACCGCCGCTTTTCGTGATTTGTTCTCCCGTTTCCGCATCTTCGGGAAAAGCATCCTGCTGCGGGTGCTGATGTATGTGAAGATTCTGCTTTGGGCACTTCCGGGAATGGCGCTCTACGCCGGGCTGCTGCTGTTGCTTTCTACCAAGCAGGTCAATTCCGTCGATGATATCAACTTCCTGCTGAGCCTGGTCTCAATTCTGGAGTTTATCGGCATTGGCGCTGTGACCGTGCCCGCCATTATCGCGTATTTCCGTTACTGTATGGCGCCTTACATGATGGCGCAAATTCCCTCCGCGGGCGCGATGGATTGCATCCGCAAGAGCCGCGAATTGATGAACGGCAAGAAGAAGTTCTATTTTCTCCTGCTGCTGGGATTCATGGGCTGGCTGCTGGCGGTGGAGCTGATGTCCTCCTTCCTGTCCGGCATCTCCTACCCGCTGTACGTGGTGGCCTATCTGTTTGCCTCGCTCGCGCTGGACGCCTACATGGAAATGACCAAGACCGTCTTCTATGTACGCCTGACCGGACAACTGGTCATGCGCCGTGTAACAAGTGAACAGGATATCAATGATATAGACGAAGGAGAGTAAGTCAATGCTGGAAGAACTGAAAAAACAGGTTTATGAAGCCAATATGCTGCTGCCGGAGTACAAGCTGATCACCTTCACCTGGGGCAACGCCTCCGGAATCGACCGGGAAAAGGGGCTGTTTGTCATTAAGCCCTCCGGCGTGCCTTACCCGGAACTGAAGCCCGAGGACATGGTGGTGATGGACCTTGAGGGCAACAAGGTGGAGGGTGACCTGAACCCCTCTTCCGATACTCCTACCCATATGGAGCTGTACCGCCGCTTCCCCACCATCGGAGGCATTGTGCATACCCATTCCCGCTGGGCCACCATTTGGGCGCAGGCAGGGCGGGATATTCCTCCCTACGGCACCACCCACGCGGACTACATCTATGGTGCTGTCCCCTGCACCCGGGAGCTGACCCGTGAAGAGGTCGAACGCGCCTATGAGCTGGAGACAGGCAAGGTGATTGCCGAGACCTTTGAATCCCGCGGCCTGAACCCCGACCATGTACCCGCCGTAGTCGTTCGCTCCCACGGCCCCTTCACTTGGGGCAAGAACGCCGTCAAGGCCGCGGAAAACGCCGCTGTGCTGGAGGAGGTTGCGATGATGGCATGGCATACCGAGGCACTGCCCATTCTCTCCCCTCGCGAGGAAATGCCCGCCTACATCAAGGACAAGCACTTCCTGCGCAAGCACGGCCCCAACGCCTATTACGGCCAAAAAAAGTAATCAATCCATAAGAAAAGCAGCGGTATGCAAACCGCTGCTTTTTTGATACGCGAATCAGTAGGTCCCCTCGGTGTTCAGCGTGACGGAGGCAGCCGTCTTGCCCCGGGAGGTTGCCCGGCGCTTGTTCAGCTCCGCCAGGAACAGTTCCTCATCCAGCGGCAGGGTAACC
>JAZUDA010000310.1:0-3813 GCA_045639455.1 Clostridia bacterium
TGCTGGTTTCCACCATCGACTACAACGACTTCGTCGGCCGTATCGGCGTCGGCCGTGTGACCCGCGGCAAGCTGACTGCCGGCGCTATGGCTGTGCGTACCAACCTGGTTTCCGGGAAAACCAGCGTGCCGGAGCGCCTGAACGGCCTGTTCATGTACGATGGACTGAAGCGTGTTCCCGCCCAGGAGGTTTCCATGGGCGATATCGTTGCCCTGACCGGCTTCTCCGACGTAGAAATCGGCGATACCGTCTGCGACCCCAACTGTGTGGAAGCGCTGCCCTTCGTCCGCATCAGCGAGCCCACCGTATCCATGACTTTCCTTGTCAACGACAGCCCCTTCGCCGGCCGTGAAGGCACCTACGTGACCTCCCGTCACCTGCGCGCCCGTCTGATGAAGGAACTGCAGACCGACGTTTCCCTGCGTGTCAAGGAGACCGGCTCCACCGACGCGTTTGAGGTATGCGGCCGCGGCGAGCTGCACCTGTCCATTCTGATTGAAAATATGCGCCGTGAAGGCTACGAATTTGCCGTATCCAAGCCCCGCGTTCTGTACAAGGACATCGACGGCGTCCGCTGTGAGCCCATTGAGCGGCTGGTTGTGGACACGCCTTCCGAGTACGCCGGCGCCGTCATCGAAAAGATGGGACGCCGCCGCGGTACCTTGGAAAGCATGGAAGGCACTGGCCGTGTCCGTCTGGAGTTCCTGGTTCCGTCCCGCGGCCTGTTCGGCTACCGCAGCGAGTTTATGACCGACACCCGCGGCGAGGGCATCATGAGCTCCGTCTTCGACCGGTATGAGCCCTTCAAGGGCGATATCCCCCACCGCAGCTGCGGCGCGCTGATTTGCTTCGAAACAGGCACCGCCAACCAGTACGGTCTGTTCTACGCGCAGGACCGCGGCACGCTGTTCCTGGGCTCCGGTACCGAGGTCTATGCCGGCATGATCTGCGGCGAGAACTCCCGTCCCGGCGACCTGGTGGTTAACGTCTGCAAGAAGAAGGCCGTGACCAACATGCGCAACAACTCCGCTGCTGAGGACTCCATGCGCCTTGTTTCCGTACACCCCCTCACCCTGGAGGAGTGCCTGGAATTCATCGACGATGATGAGCTGCTGGAAGTCACCCCCAAGAACCTGCGTATGCGCAAGGTGGAGCTTGCCCACGACGAGCGTGCCAAGGAAGCCCATCGCCGCATGCAGCAGCTGGAAGCGGAAAAGTAATTAAGATTCATCACGGGGAGCGGCAATCATTTCCGCTCCCTTTTATCAAATCAAGGGAGGATTCACCAAATGGAAATCAGAAAAGACGGCCGGCGCCCCGATGAACAGCGCCCTGTAACCATTACCCCCGGCTTTATGCGCACCGCTGACGGCAGCTGCCTGATTGCCACCGGCAACACCCGCGTGATTTGCACCGCGTCCGTGGAAGAAGGCGTTCCTCCCTTCCTGAAGGGCAAGGGGCAGGGCTGGGTCACCGCGGAATACGCCATGCTGCCCGCCTCCACCGGTCACCGCAAGCAGCGGGACGGCATCAAGAAGGACGGCAGAAGCGTGGAAATCCAGCGTCTGATCGGCCGTTCCCTCCGCCAGGCCGTTGACATGACCATGCTGGGCGAGCGCACCGTGACCATCGACTGTGACGTGCTGGAGGCCGACGGCGGCACCCGTACTGCTTCCATTACCGGTGCCTATGTGGCGCTGGTGCTGGCCATGGCGAAGCTGATTCGTACCGGAAAGCTGCTGGTGTCCCCCGTCATCGGGCAGGTAGCCGCCATCAGCGCGGGCATTATCGACGATACTCCCTGCCTGGACCTGCCCTATGAAGAGGACAGCCGGGCGCAGGTGGATATGAACCTGATTATGAATGACAAGGGCGAGTTCATTGAGGTGCAGGGCACCGGCGAAGGCCGCGCCTTCACGCCGGACGAGCTGAATTCCCTGCTCGCGCTGGGCAAGAAGGGTACGCAAGAGCTGATGCGCGCCCAGCGGGAAGCACTGGGCGATATCTCCAGCCTGATTGCCCCCCGCGCCACCGTGGTGGTCGCCACAGGCAACGAACACAAGCTGACCGAAATGCGTGCCATTTTCGGCAAGGCGTACAACCTGATTTCCATGAGGGAAGCTGGCTTCGCCGGTGATATCGATGAAAACGGCGACACTTTTGCCGCCAACGCCGCCATCAAGGCCGAGACCGTGGCCAAGGCCGTGAACCTGCCCGTCCTGGCGGATGACAGTGGCCTGTGTGTGGACGCACTGAACGGTGCGCCCGGCGTACACTCTGCCCGCTTTGCCGGGGAGCACGGCAACGATGACGCCAATAACGATCTGCTGCTGGAAAAGCTGCAAAACGAAACGAACCGGGCCGCGGCCTTCCACTGTGTGATGGCGCTGGCGGCGCCCGGGAAGGAAACGCTGTTCAGTGAGGGTGTCTGCCCCGGCGAAATCACCCGCGAACGCCGCGGCGACAACCATTTCGGCTACGACCCACTGTTCCTCTACGATGGGAAAATGACCTTTGCCGAGATGGAGGAAAGCGACAAGAACCGTGTCAGCCACCGGAGCCGTGCCGCGGAAGGCATGAAGCCCCTGCTGGCCACCCTGCTGAACCAGAAGGTATAAATATATGAAGCGAGTGCTTGTTATGGGCTGCCCCGGCTGCGGAAAAAGCACGTTCTCCCGCCGCCTGCGGGATATTACCGGGCTGCCCCTCGTTCCCCTGGACAGCATCTGGTGGCAGCCGGATACCTCCCACCTGACGGAGGAGGAATTCCGTCCCCTGCTGCAGATTGAACTGGAAAAGGATTCCTGGATCATTGACGGGAACTTTCCCCTGTCGGCGGAAGTCCGGCTGCGGTACTGCGACACGGTGCTGCTGATGGATTACCCGCTGGAAATGTGCATTCAGGGCATCCTGCAGCGCCGCGGAAAGCCCCGGCCCGACATGCCCTTTGCCCAGGCCTTTGAGGATGATGAATTCCTGGACTATGTGCGGAATTATCACGCCAATGTTCATCCCCATCTGATGGAGCTGGTGGATCAGGCACGGAACCATGCCGAGGTGACCATTTTCCGCACCCGTCAGGACGCGGAGGATTACCTGGCCGCGCTGGAAGCGAAAATAAAAGGAGAAAAACGATGAATCCTTACGCTGCGGAACATTTTCTGTTCGACTTTGACGGTACGCTGGTGGACTCCATGCCCCACTGGGCAAGAGGAATGCTGAGCGTGCTGGACCGCCGGAATATCCCCTACGGGGACGATTTTGTGAATATCATTACTCCTTTAGGCCTGAGCGGCACCGTGGATTACTTTATCAAGTACGGCGTAGAAGCCACCCATGACGCACTGAAGGAAGAGATTTACGGCATTCTGGGCCCGCTGTACCGGGACGTGATTCCCGCGAAGGACCATGTGGAGGCGTGTTTACGCTCCATGAAGGCGCAGGGCAAGCACCTGCACGTGCTGACTGCCAGCCCTCACCCCTGGCTGGATCCCTGCCTGAAGCGTACCGGGCTGTGGGAGCTGTTTGACAACGTATGGTCCTGCGAGGATTTTCCCACCGTGAAGACTGACCCGGAGATTTACCGAATTGCCGCCCAACGGCTGGGCACGGAGATTGGGAATATCTCCTTCCTGGACGACAATATCAACGCGGACCGGGCCGCCATGGCCTCCGGCATCGGCGTCATCGGCGTATATGATGATACCAGTAAGGATGCCGAAAACGAAATTGCCGCGCTCTGCCACGGCTACGTCCATACCTTCGCGGAGCTGCAGCGTTTTGTTACGGATGCAGGCAAATGAGGATTCACAT
>JAZUDA010000311.1:0-7276 GCA_045639455.1 Clostridia bacterium
GAAACCTTCCGCAAGCGCTTCGTGGCAGAGGTTGGCATGCCTCCCTTGTCCTACCTGCAGTTCTGCAAAATTGAGCGGGCCAAGGCATTGCTTCGTGAAAACCGCTCCGTGCGGGAGGTCGGTATTGAAGTCGGCATGCAGGACCCGTACCATTTCTCCAAGCAGTTCAAACACATCGTGGGCATGAGCCCCTCCGCCTATATCAAGCAAGTGAACGGCAACAAAAAGGTTGCCCCCCGCAAGCGCCGTACACGTCAGGAAATGGAAGCCGACCGCCTGAAGGCCGAAGAAGAAAAACGCAAGAAAGCGAAAAAATAACAGATTCTTCGATTCGTGCAGAAGGCGCCGGCAGCAGCCTTCTGTTTTCGTTCTTCACGACTCGCACAAAGGATTAGCTTCATGAAACAGATACGTAAAAAAACATTGGAATCCCTCCGCTCCATATTGCCGGTCTCCGCCATTGTCCTTCTTCTGACCACGTTTTTGGTACCCATTCATAACGGCGTAATGACGCTGTTTCTTTTCGGAACCCTGTTTCTGATTCTCGGTATGGGGCTTTTCAACATCGGCGCCGAAATGACGATGCAGCCCTTGGGCGAAGGCATCGGCGTAACCGTCAGCCGCGGCAAAAAAAGCTGGCTCGGCCTGCTGGCCTGTTTTCTGCTGGGTGCCATTGTTACCGTTGCCGAGCCTGACTTGCAGGTACTGGCAGAGCAGATTCCCGGCATTCCCAACCTGCTGCTGATTCTGTGCGTGGCAGTCGGCGTCGGCTTCTTTCTGATGCTTGCCTTCGTGCGTGTCCGCCGTTCCTGGCGTCTGTCCCGGATACTGCTCATCTCCTACCCGCTGATGATGGTGCTGGCGTTTCTGATTCCCGCAGAGTTTTTACCCGCGGCTTTCGACTCCGGCGGTGTCACCACAGGGCCGATTACGGTACCCTTTATCATGGCACTGGGTGCGGGCATCGCGTCCGCCCGTTCCGACGGGCACACGGGTGAAGAATCCTTCGGCCTGATTGCCCTGTGCAGCATCGGACCGATCCTGTCTGTGATGCTGCTGAGCGTTGCCTACCGGCCAAGCGCCACTGCTTCCCAGTCGGTCATCACCGAGGCTGTTACGACCACCGAGGCCTTCTCTCTTTTTCTGAATGCCCTGCCTGGCTTCTGTGAAGAAGTAGCGCTGGCCGTCTCCCCTATTGTGGTATTGTTTATCCTATATGAGTGCTTTTTCCGCCGCTTTCACCGCCGGCAGCTGCTGCGAATGAGCATCGGCTTCCTGTATCTGTACGCCGGGCTTGTGTTTTTCCTCACCGGCGCCAATGTAGGCTTTATGCCCCTGGGTCAGCTTCTCGGCGCCGGTTTGGCAAAGCTGGATACGCCTTGGCTGCTGGTGCCTGCCGGTGTATTGTTAGGATACTTCATCGTTTCCGCGGAGCCCGCCGTTCATGTGCTGAAAAAACAGGTAGAGGAAATCTCCAACGGTGCCATCTCCCAACGCTCCGTCAGCCTGGC
Source organism: Clostridia bacterium (assembly GCA_045639455.1). Lineage (GTDB taxonomy): Bacteria > Bacillota > Clostridia > Christensenellales > Aristaeellaceae > JAZUDA01. The sequence continues at coordinate 1,512 of JAZUDA010000311.1, forward strand.
GCTGGCCATTGGTGTCGGCGCGTCCGTCGGCATTTCCATGTTGCGGGTACTGACGGGGATATCTCTGTTGCCCTTCCTGCTGGGCGGTTACGCCATCGCGCTGGCAATCAGCTTTTTTGTGCCCGGTTTGTATACCGGCGTGGCTTTCGACTCCGGCGGCGTTGCCTCCGGCCCTATGACGACCACCTTCATCCTGCCCTTTGCCATGGGTGCCTGTGAAGCATTGGGCGGTAATTTGATGTCAGATGCCTTCGGCGTTGTGGCCATGATTGCCATGACACCTTTGATTACGATTCAGGTGCTGGGACTTGTGGGTGTTTTGCGCCGCCGTGCGGCTCATCGCCGTTTCAACGATGAATTCAGCAAGATTCCCGACACCGTACTGTATTTTGATGAGGGGGAACCGGCATGAGCGACAAAACCCTGCTGTTTCTGACCATTACCAACCGCGGAGACGGCCGCCGTCTGCTGGAAATGCTGAACCGCCACAAAATCGTCTGTCACTTGCAGTTCATGGGACAGGGTACCGCTTCCTCTGAAATGATGCACGTCCTCGGCCTTGATAACAGCGACAAGGACGTGCTGCTATCCGTCGGTTCGGAAACTGCGGTCAGTCTTTTCCTGAAAAGCGTCGCCGATCGTTCCGAACGGCTTCACGGCTTCCGTGGAATCATGATGGTTCTGTCCATGGAAGCCGTCAATAACCTGGTCGCCGTAATCGCACGGCGGCAGACCGAAGAATCAACGCAGGAGGTCGTCCCGATGGAAAAAAGCGAATATGAATACAGCCTGGTGTTGGCTGCGGTAAACCAGGGGTTCTCCGATCAGGTAATGGCCTCCGCCAAGAAGGCCGGGGCCACCGGCGGCACGGTTATCCGTTCTCATTTGGCCAATACGGAGCTGGCCGCCCGCACCTACGGGCTGGACCTTCAGGAGGAAAAAGAAATTGTAGCCATTATGACATCCCACCGGACAAGAGACGCCATTATGGAGGCAATCAACACAGAATGCGGCATGCGGAGCGATGCGCAGGCAATATTGCTGTCCCTTCCCGTTGAAAAAGCGCTCAAACTGTAAGAATATTGAAAAAAAACTTGCTTATTTCAGGAAAAGCAGTTACAATATAGCTTGGTATATTTCCATTGTTTTTGTAATTGCTGCTTTCATGCTGCATCTGCAGGGAAGGATTGATTGTAATGAGGACTACTGTCGCGGTTGTTGAATTTGGCACAAGCAAGATTGTTACGTTGGTTGCCGCCGACAATCCCAATAACCATAGCGATCTTTTGGGTGCCGGTGTCGCGAGTTATGATGGCTTCTGTCTGGAGGATGATACCCATCCCTCCTCCTGGAATGACCCCGAGCACCTGAACGAGGCAATTGCACGTTCTGTGCAGGAGGCCGAAGCGCAGACTCATTCCAGGCTGCGTGAGGTTCATGTCGGTGTTCCCGGAGGTTTTTGCGAAACATTTACCGTTATCGCAAATCTGGATCTTCAGGGGGCGGATCCGCATGTAACGCCTGACCAGATTGATAAAGTATTCGAAATCGGAGAGCAGATGCTGCCCCCCTGCCCCGGAGTGATTATTCACCGCAGCCCCGCTTGGTTTTCCGTGGATAACGGCCAGCATACCCTGGAGCCTGTCGGCATGAAGGGCCGGGTGCTGAGTGCCATGATTTCCTTCGTTTACGCGGACAGAATGTTCATTAACGATGTGACCGCGCGGATGAACAGCCTGGGGCTGACGGTTCGCGGTTTCTACAGCAGCGCCTCCGCCCAGGCCACGCTGTATATTCCCGAAGAGGAACGTGACCATACCGCCGTCCTGATTGATGTGGGGTACCTGCAGACCGATATTATCGTGGTCGAAGGTGACGCTGTCACCTGCCATTCCACCATTCCGGTGGGCGGCGGGCATATTGCCGCCGATCTGGCGTTCGGGCTGGAGATTGATTTGGATGTGGCGGAGCAGTTGAAGCGTCAGTACTGCTTCAGCCCTGTTCCAGACAACCAGGAATATGTCGTTGCCACGGCGGATAACCGTACATTCAAGCATGAAGAAATCCGTTCCATTGTGGAAGAACGTGCGGAGGAAATTGCCGTGATGGTCAATAAGGAGCTGGAAACGAGAGGCGTCCGCCTTGGCTCCTGGAGCAATCTGTACCTGACCGGCGGTGGGTTGGCCATGAACAAGGGCGGTCGGGATTTCTTCTCCGCCAAGATTGGCCGCACCGTGCGTGATTTGCCAAAGCGCTCCGTGAAGCTGCATAGCCCGATTTACACTTCCGTGCTGGGTCTGGTTGACCTGGTGATTGATTCCTGCATCAAACAGAGCGCGCTGATTGCCGATTCCAACCCGGTTACCCGTTTTTTCCGGAATTTGCTGAACTGACATCTTGCTTAAAGATCATTAACAGGGGGATAATAAAATGTTGGAATTCCAAATGGAAGAAAACAACGGTTTCGCTTCAATCAAGGTTGTCGGCTGTGGCGGCGGCGGCAATAACGCGGTTGACCGCATGGTCGAGGCCAACCTGCGCGGCGTCGAGTTCATTTCCGTGAATACGGACCGCCAGGCCCTGAACCGTTCCAAGGCTACCACCAAGATTCAGATTGGTGAAAAGCTGACCAAGGGACTGGGTGCGGGTGCTGTGCCGGATATCGGCCGCCGTGCCGCTGAAGAAAGCCGTGACGAAATTGCCGAGGCGCTCCGCGGCTCCGACCTGGTTTTTGTTACCGCCGGTATGGGCGGCGGCACCGGCACCGGCGCTGCTCCCATTGTTGCGGAAGTTGCCCGTGATCTGGGCTGCCTGACCATTGCCGTTGTGACCCGTCCCTTCACCTTTGAAGGCAAGCAGCGCGCCCGCAACGCCGATCTGGGCATTGAGGACCTGAAGCAGCGCGTGGATACCCTGGTGGTCATCCCCAACGACCGTCTGCTGCAGGTTGTCAGCAAGGGCACCAGCATGCTGGAAGCTTTCCGTGTTGCCGATGATGTGCTCCGTCAGGGTATTCAGGGCATTTCCGACCTGATTGCGTTGCCCGCTCTGATTAATCTGGACTTTGCCGATGTCCGCACCGTTATGGAAGCCGGCGGCATGGCCCATATGGGTATCGGTGTCGGCCATGGCGAAAACAAGCTGGTCGAGGCCGCCAAGAACGCGATTCAGAGTCCCATGCTGGAGACGACCATCGATGGCGCCCGCTCCGTGCTGATCAACATCACCGGCGGCGAGGATATGTCTATTATCGATGTGAACGAGGCCGCCAACCTGATTATGCAGTCTGCTGACAGTGAGGCCAACATCATCTTCGGTGCTGGTATTGACGAAACCATGGGCGATGAAGTCCGTATCACCGTTATCGCTACCGGTTTTGAAAAGACGCCCTTCCCGCCCCGTGAGCCTGCCCGCAAGCCCTACGAGCGTGAAAAAGAGCGCCTGTTCGGTTCCACTTTCGGCTCCGCCGCCTACAATCCTCTGCAGGGCCGCGAGGTAAAGGTGGAAACACCCGTGGCAAATCCCGACATTCCCGGCTTTGTCAGCGGTACCCAGTCCGCGCCTGCCGGCGTACCCTACCAGCCCAACTACGGTCAGTCCTACCAGCCCGCTCCCGCCGTGGAGGAGGCTGCACCTGTCACCGCTCCCGCCCCTGCCGAGCCTCAGCAGACTCCCGCACAGCCGGAGCAGCAGAATAACTTCTCCGTTCCCGCTTACCTGCGCAAAGGCTGGCGGAAATAATCCATGCTTTTTCGGGCGGCAGCAATGCCGCCCTTTTTCAACCTCATTCATCGTTCAATCTTTCCCTGAAAGAGGAAAAGCAAATGACTCATGAAGATTTTATGCGTCTTGCCTTCGAAGAGGCGTCAAAATGTGAAACAGATGTACCGGTGGGAGCCATCCTGGTACGGGACGGGCAGGTTGTCGCCGCTGCCCACAACACCCGTCAGGACAGAGGCGACCCGGTGGGGCACGCGGAAATCAACGTGCTTCGGGAGGCCGCCCGGCTCTTGGGTACGCGCCGCCTTGAGGACTGCACCATGTATGTTACCCTGGAGCCCTGCCCCATGTGTGCCGGTGCGATTGCGCTGACCCGTCTGAAGGCCTGTTATTACGGCGCACCCGACGCGCAGATGGGCTGTTGCGGCAGCGTATACCACCTGCCGGCCGACCCGGCCTTCGCCTGCCCGACACTGATTCGCGGCGGCCTGCTAGAGGATGAGGCGCGTAAGCAGCTTCAATCCTTCTTCCGGCACCGTCGCGGCGATACTGCCCCGTAAAACACAGCGCCCTTTTCCCTGCATGGGAAAGGGGCGCGTTTTGGTACCGTATATTGCCGTGAAGGCTGTCAGAACAAATCCAGCATGCTGTCCAGATAGATTTCCTCGCGCACCTTCAATCTGTATTCCGGCCTGGTCAGATAATATAGCAGGAACTCCAAAACGACCGCACTGCCAAGACCCCGGCCTTCGATTTTGAAATTGGTGAAGCCCATCGGCAGATACACGTTGTTGATATCCTCCGTGCCGATAAAGGCCGGGTTTTCCATGGCGCGTGAGAAACGGTAGCCTTTTTCTCCTCCCGGGGCATGGCAGATATGGTCGGGGCATTTTTCCCCCAGATTCTTGCGGCTCACATTCTCATAACACTGTTTTCTTTCCCGGCAGTTGAACCAGCAGCACTCATTGCACAGAAACTCCACCTTGTCCTTTTGAGATTGGGAAAGTGTCTGCCATTGCTCAAAGGACTTATTCAACCTGAAATCCGGCACCACGTACCGGAATTCCTCCCGGTTGATTTCCGACAGGCAATCCGCGAAGTCCGTCAGCACCTTGGTGGTAGAGGACACGAAGTACAGCCCCGGATAACGCTTGCGAAGTTCATTCAGCAGCAAATCTGAGTGAACAATCACACCGCTGGGCGTGTTTGCCTTTTCAAAGAGGGCACAAAGCTCATTACACCGTCTGTCATTGAGATGTTCCGGGCGAAGAAGGGAATTGCTGAAGGTCAGCCGGGCGGAAATACCGTATTCTTCCGCCAGTGACAGCACGTTCCTTGCCCGTTCATCCCCGATGCCTACCCGGCCGCCGCCCCAAAGGCAGCCCGCCGGCGCGCCGTACAGAGAGGCAATTCCATAATTGTCGCAAAAAAAATCGCGGTGTTCCCGATACAGAGGCAGAAAGACCCGATACAGCTCATAGAATTCAAACAACCCCGGAAGATGCAGCTTCACCTGTTCCATGATGTCTTTTCACCTCTTCCTAACCTGATGACTGCAGTATACCATATTTCCGTCCGTTTCTCAATCCAGCTTCACGAAAATTCATTTTTGTCTATAATTATTGACAGAACAGATTCTTTCCTCTTGACGAAATCTCGGTTTGCGGATACAATGAGGGCGTGCCGGTGTGTCCATTTATATGCAATTATTGTTTTGATTTTCCGCATTGGCACAGGATAATTCCCATTCTATTGATAAAGGAGCAGTGCCTATGTTCGGACACAGGCCGGACGGTGTCCGGTTGAAGAAAGTGGATCCCATTATCCTGCTGACGCCCTATCTGATGCCCATGCGGTGCGATGCGCAGGTCTTCGTCAACAAAGAGGTCGATATGGAGCCTCTGACCCGCTACATTGCCGAGAAAAGTAATGAGGGCGTGAAGGTTACCTTTATGGAGCTGATTATTGCCGCCTACATTCGCGGCATTTCCCAGCATCCCGCCTGCAACCGTTTCATCACCAACCGCAGAATGTATGCCCGCAAG
>JAZUDA010000312.1:0-2997 GCA_045639455.1 Clostridia bacterium
CTTATTCTCTCTGTCGGGAAACGGCAAAACGGAATAAGCTGATTCGCGTCAAGATACTTGCGACGGAGGGAAAAATGACGCGAATGATGGAAAAACGGCTTTCTGTGCCGGAAATGACGCGGCTGTGCCGGGAAATCAGCCGGGAGTATGACCTGCCCCTTCTTGAGGAGCAATCGCTGGCCGCACTGGCGTGCTGCCCGGGAAACGGGCCGCTGATTGTCTGGAGCAAAAACGGTGCCGTCTGGGCGGACCCGGCGTATGTGGCCTATAAGGGGCGGGACGGAATGGTCCGGTACGCGGGGATGACGGTGTACCACGTAGCGGAGCTGGCAGAAGAGGAACGGGAGCGGCGTAAAGAGGGACTGAAGCCTTTTTTATCCCCGCGGGAGCAGAAGGCATGGGCATTTATCGGAAAGCTTTGTGTGCTTTCGGGGGGCAGTTGGACAAGCAAAGACATCAAAATAGAATATTTGTAAATAAAATTTAAAACTTTGTTGCATTTTTGTAATATTTAGTATAGAATAGAGAAGACAAACAAGCCGTCTGTCTTTGTTTTGTGTCCCCCTTTATGGGGGCAAGGAGAAAACGTAAGGAGCGTTCCCATGATGATGAAAAAACTGCTCGCCGTAATGCTTTGCCTGATGATGATTGTCCCCGTGGCAATGGCCGATGATTTGTCCGCCCTGACCGGCGATATGCTGGATGGCTGGGTGGACGATATGTACCTGCTGGCCGTTATGCAGGAAGAAATGACCGCGAACCCGGTGCAGGAGGGGGATCACTACACGATTTCCTACAGCTTCGGCACCTATAGCGTGACTACCCCCGGCTGGCAGGACAATACCCATATTCTGGGCCTGTCCGTCACCGGCCCGGAAGTAGGTGACCCCATGGGTGTGCAGGTGGGCTCCTCACTGTCCACGCTGCTGAACGCCTACGCGAACGATAACCCCACCCTGCTGGGGACGGATGACACCGCCGTGCTGTACCTGGTGGACCTGCTGCCCGATACTGCCATGTGGGCGCGGGCCGAACGGGAAAACGGCCGGGTATACAGCGTGCAGTACGCCTGCCAGCATCAGCTGGGCGATGCGGACGCCTACCACGACGCGGGCATTCTTTATTCCATTGAAAACGACATTGTAACGGGCTTCACGGCCTACGGCCTGTATGATGAGTTGACACTGGATACCGTCCACGTGACACTGGACCATGTGGCCTATCAGCAGGGGGAAATGGCCTACCAGCCCGAAATCCTGGTGGAAAACGGAACCGAGTTCAACGAGAAGGACCTGGTGCTGAACGGCAAGGCCTTTGGTGAGATGACGCCGGATGATGCCGCGGAGCTGCTGGGCAGCCGCACGGGCGAAAACGAGTTTGCCTCCGGAGAGGGAACGTACAAGATGATTACCTTCGACAAGGGAGAGGCGGACTTCAACTATAATACTGCCGGTGAAGCCGCCGGCCTGGATGCGCTGATTCTGCTGGATTCAAGTGTCATCGGCCCCCGCGGCATTCATGTGGGCATGAGCGTGGCCGAGGTGATTAACACCTTCCGTCAGGACGAGCATATGCCCATTGACGGCCGCACGGTGCTCTACGGCGACAGCAGCCGCGCTCCCTACGGTGAGCTGGCCTATGTAGGTGGCGTGGACGGCGAGATTCTCTATATCGCCGCGACCTCCACGGGCCGTGTGGCGATGCGCTGCTGCTTTGAAAACAACACGGTTGTGGAAATTCTGATTTATCATATCTGACCCTTTTCTCCCAACGATAACGGAGGTGGCCCGACCTATGAAGCTTGACTTGACGTGCCCGCTGGAGTTGTGGCAGTATTCCGCTGTAAACGACCGTCAATGCCGTCTGAAGCTGTATAACCTGTCCGACAAAGAGGTGGAAAGCGTTCAGCTGATGCTGACCGTCACGGATGAGGACGGGGAAAAGCGTTCCGTCACAACGGAACGGATGCGTGATTTGGCAGCCGGGGCGAAGAAGCCCTTTGAGCTGACCATTGACGTACCCGCGAAGCTGCATGAGCTGGAACTGAAGGTGGACCGGGTCTGGTTTTTTGACGGAACGGTCTGGCGCCGCGGCAGTGCGCCGCTGACGGAGGTGGAATCCAACGCCATCCCCGACAGCAACGAGCTGGATATGCTGCGCCGTATGGCCGGGCAGGATGCCATCGGCTATCCCGTGGATCACGGTGCGCTGTGGACCTGCGTCTGCGGGCGGCCCAATAAGGCCAGCAGCGCCAAGTGCATCCGTTGCGAACGGGAAAAGCAGGTCATTTTCAGCGACTTCACGGAGGAAAGTGTCCGGGAAGTGATTCGACTGTACCGTCTTCGTGCGGAGGAAAAATCCCGCCAGGCACGGGCGCAATCCGCGTTGGAAGAGGAAAAACGACAGGAAAAGATTCAAAAGAAAAAGAAACGCAAAAAGCGCGTCGTGATTTGCCTTGTGCTGCTGGTCATCCTGGCAGGTGCGGGGTATGGCGCGTATCATTACGGCCTGCCTTACCTGCGCTACTGGCAGGCAGGGCAGAAATTTCAGGCCGGCCTGTACCCGGAGGCGAAGAAAGCCTACGAGGCCATGGGCGACTATAAGGATTCCGCCGACTTGGCCAGGGAATGCGTCTATCTGCAGGGTATGGAAAAGCGCGCGCTGAGCAGCGAAAGCAACCTGACCGAGGCAATCGAGATGCTCTCCTCCCTGGGGGACTACAAGGACGCCGCCGAGGAAACGGTCACCGCACGGTACGAGCTGGCGCGTCTTGTGATGAGCGGCGAGGATTATCTGCGCGCCGCGGAGCTGTTTGATGAAGTGGCGGATTACGAGGATGCCGCGGAGCTGGCAAACCGGTCCCGGTACCTGAAGGCCGTATCGCTGATGAATTCCGGCTCCTACAGCGCCGCGCGGGAGCTGTTTGAGCAGCTGGGCGGTTATGAGGACAGCCGGGAGCAGATTACCGCCTGCCTGTACAAGTCCGGCAGCCTTGCC
>JAZUDA010000313.1:0-6774 GCA_045639455.1 Clostridia bacterium
CCGCCGTGGAGGAGCTGCGCTATCGCAGCCTTCTTTTATCGGATGAACAAACCATGTCCTACAACGCCCGTTGGGGTGGCACAATCGACTTTCCAGAGGAAAAATGGCCTGCCTGGTACAGCCGCTGGACGGAAGACGGCAGCCAATTCTACCGCTATATTGCGGATGATACCGGCGGTTTCGTTGGTGAGGCCGCCATGCACCCCGTGGACGGGCAGGAAACCGTCAGCATTATCATCCATGCCTCGGAGCGCGGCAAAGGCTTCGGCAGGGCGGCGCTGCGCCTGCTGTACGATGAGGCGAGAAGGAACGGCATCACCGAGCTGTTCGATTCCGTCGCCGCCGACAATGAGGCGGCGCTGCACCTGTTTTTCAGTGAAGGCTTTGAGGAAACAGGCCGCGATGGGCAGGCCGTCCTCCTGCGCAAGATTCTGCCGAAGAAGACGGACTACCCGCTCCTGCTCAAGCGTGTCGTTGCCGTGACCGACGGTATCCCCCACCCGACCGCCAACCTGGCCAACGCCTCCGCACTGCTGTATGATGCCATGGACCGGCTGAACTGGGCCGGCTTCTATCTGCTGCGCGGGAACACGCTGGTGCTGGGGCCTTTCCAGGGCAAGCCCGCCTGCATTGAGATCCCCGTGGGCAAGGGGGTATGCGGTACAGCGATTGCCTCGGGCGAGACGCAGCTGGTGTCCGATGTACACCGTTTCCCCGGTCATATTGCCTGCGACAGCGCGTCCAATTCGGAAATCGTGGTGCCGCTCCGGCAGAACGGGAAACTCATCGGCGTGCTGGATATCGACAGCCCGGATATCGCCCGCTTCAATCAGGATGACCGGGATTATCTGGAGCAATTTGCCGGGCTGCTTTGCCGTGCTGTGATTACAGGAGGTCAGGAATGAAGGCTTTGGTTACCGGGTTTGACCCATTTGGCGGTGAAAGCGTGAACCCGTCCTTTGAGGCGGTAAAGCTGCTGCCGGACAGCTTGGAAGGTCACTCCGTTCATAAGCTGGAGCTCCCCACCGTTTTCGGCAAAGGTGCGCAGCTGCTTGAGTGGGAAATTCGCCGTCTGCGGCCTGAAATCGTGCTTTGTACCGGTCAGGCCGGCGGCAGAAAGGGCATCACGGCGGAGCAGGTGGCCATCAATCTGCGCTGCTGCACTCTGGCGGATAACGAGGGGAATGTGCTTGCCCCATGCCCTGTCGTTCCGGGCGGGCCGGATGCCTATTTCACCCGCCTGCCCATAGAGACCATCCTCTCCGACCTGAAGGATGCCGGCGTTCCGTCCGGACGTTCTCTTTCCGCGGGCAGCTTTGTATGTAATGATGTGATGTATTCCCTTTTGCACCTGATTGCCGCCGATTTTCCCGCCGTGATGGGCGGCTTTGTACACGTGCCCTATATTCCCTCGCAGGTTGCGGGCAAGGATGTGCCCGCCATGGAACTGGATGAAATTGAAAAAGCGCTGGAGATTATTCTCCGCGCCTGTATTCGCGCCTATGGGCAGTGAGGTACGGCTCATTCCCACCGGACATACCGATGGGGACAGCACCCATCTGCCCGCGCTGTATTACTCCGTTCGTTTGGCGGACGGGACAAAGGTGGGCACCTGTGAGCTGCGGCTCGGTCACCACGCGGCTACGGAGCTTCACGGAAACATCAGCTACACCGTTTTCCCACCCTATCGCGGTCACGGCTATGCCGCCTCGGCCTCGAAGCAGCTGCTCCGCATTGCCGCGGAGCACGGAATGAAGTCGTTGCTCATTACCTGCGGTGAGGAGAACATCGCGTCCTACCGTACCTGCATCGCTTTGGGCGGCGAATACAGAGGTGTTGTACCATTGCCGGACGGGCACTCTCTCCGCCGTCCGGACAGGAAGGCCGTTCATGTATTCCGTTTTTCACTGAAATAACCCGCCGACGGGAATCGGACCGGGAGAATGACAATCCATGAATATTACGATATGTAAAGTGGCACCCGGGTCAGCGCTCTGCGCGGAATTGTTGACCTTTGTTGAGAACAGTACGTGGGCGGAGGTAAAAGAGCATACCGCGCAAGTAATCAGGGAAAACCGTTTTCGGGAATGGGAGGCCATGTTTGTCGCCCTGGACGGCGATCAAATTGTGGGGCACGCGTCAATTGCGAAAACCGATTATTATCCGTTGCCCAATCTCTATCCCTGGATATCCACAATATTCGTTGACGAAAAATACAGGGGGCGCGGCATATGCGGATTGATGATTGATTTTATCAATCGCTACGCGAAGGAGGCCGGGTTCCGGCAAACGTACATTCCCTCCGCGTTCTTCGGGCTCTATGAAAAGTACGGTTATCAGTATGTAAAAGACATCGTGAATTACGGCGGCGGCATTGACCACTTGTTTGTAAAAAACACCGCGGCTGACGAAACATAAAAAACTCGCCGAAGAGGAAACAAAATCCTTTCCGGCGAGTTTTGCTTTTAGTGAAATGCAGACATGACTATTTTCGTCCTGCCGTCAGCCAAACAGCAGTGCCAGCTCCAGCGGAATCGTCAGCGCGCACAGCACCGTGGAAATCATGGCCATGGACGCGCCTGTCATGCAGTTTTCCCCTACCGATTTGGGGAATACCACCGTATTCAGGCCGCAGGGCATGGCGTAGAACAGGAAGGCGACCAGCGCGATCTCCGGGCCGAAGAGCACTTTCATTACCAGCGTCAGGCAGACAGGCAGCACCACCAGCCGCAGTGCAGTCATGATCCACGCTCGTCTGTTCATCAGCAACTCCTTAAACGGGAACTGAGAAATGACAATACCGGTCAGCAGCATACTGATGGGCCCGGTGCAGTTGGCGGCAGACTGGAGTACATTCCGGAAAAATACCGGTACCGGAATCCGCAGCAACCCCACGAGGGCGCCCAGCACCATGGACAGAATCACCGGCTTCAGGAACATTTTCCAGGAAGTCTTCTGCCGCGTCAACTGTGGAAAGGCCACCAGATACGTATAGAAGTTGATGGGAAAAGCGAATACCAGGTACTGAAGCAGCAGCGCGTCCCCATACACCGCGCCGACAAGTGGCGTACCCACATAGCCGTTATTGGATACCACGGTGGTATAGCAGAACATATGCCGCTCGTAGGAGTCTTTGGACAGCAGTCTGCCGTTCAGGATGCCCAGCAGAATCGTCGCCACACCGCTACCGACACCAATCAGCAGCAGCGACATGTTCTGGCTCAGCTTATCCGGTGTCATTTCCAGCGCGAATGACTTGAACATAGAGCAGGGCAGGAATACGTATACGGTCAAGGTGGACAGCACCTGCGCGTGGCTCTCTTTGACAACGCCCGTCCGGCACAGCACATACCCTACCGCGCAGAACAGCAGCATCAACAAAACCTGGTTCAACATTGCTTCCATAAAGGCAATTCATCCTCCGATGCATAATCACGGGTGTTATTGTACCATTTCCCGTCCCGTTTGAAAAGGCCCGTCCATTCGCCACGCCTGCATTTCCGCGCCCGGACAGCAGACGGAAAGCGTGCCGTCCCCGGACAGGAACGGAATGCAAAGCAGGAAATCCCCGCACCAGCATTCCACACTATGCACATCCCGGATAATTTCCAGCGTATTCCCGGTCATTGTCCCGCTCAGTTCCCCGCAGGTCACCATTCCGTTTTCCGGGTCAGCTTCAATCTTCAGTTCTCCCAATGTGATTACGCTTTTCCCGTTCGCGGGCAGGGTTACGGTGATTTTATGTGCCCCACCCTGAAGCGTCAATTCATCCCGGCCGCGGACAGGGCTGTGGCAGACAGCACCCACCTCCCGCGCAGGCTGCAGGGCAAGGCAAAGCGCCTCCCCCACCCGGTGCAGGGTGAGGCAGTGCGGTGTTGTCATGGAGCCCTGACTCATCCCATCGCCCATGCCGGATTTGTTCCAGCCGAAGCGAATCCGTCTCCCGTCCGCCACGCCGGAATAGGTTTGCGCAGCGTAGCATTTTCCGTCCTGCATCCGTCTGATTTCCTGTACAGGTTCAAATTTGCCGCTGTCCATCCTGCCCACCAGATATCCGCCGTGAGCTCCGCAGAAAACCCAGTAGGTTTCCCCGTCCGCCTGAAGTGGGAAGAAATCGGGGCACTCGTTGTCCCCCGCCATGGAAAACCGCTGATGAATCTGCCAGTCCAGCAGGTTATCGCTTGTCAGGATCGCGTATTCGTCCTCCTCCAGGTACAGTGCCATGACCCATTTTCCCCATTCGGGGCAAAAAATCACTTTCGGGTCCCTGTTTGCCCGAGCGATGTTTTCCACAATCGTTTTGGGATACTTCCTGAACGTATGCCCGCCGTCCACGCTGTAAGCCAGCCGCTGGGTATAAACCTTTCCCGCGTCCATCACGCCGTGATTCGGTGACGCCGTATAAAACAGCAGCAGCGGGTTATGCTCATTCTCTTTCAGACCGGTCAGGTTTTCCGTATCCTCCACGGCACTGCCGGAATACATATAGCCATTCTCATCCGGGAAAAGGACGGTTTCTCCTTCCGTCCAACGCATCAAATCATCGCTGACGGCATGCCCCCAGTGCATATTTCCCCACCGTGTACCCACGGGGTTATGCTGAAAAAACAGATGCCACCGATCCTCATAATAAATCAGCCCGTTCGGGTCGTTCATCCAGCCGAAGCGGGGTGAGAAATGCGCCCGGGGGCGGTATAACTCCGGCGGAACCGGCGGCAGTTCGTCTGTCAGGGTAGGCGTAAAATCCAGATTGCTCTTCAGTGTCATTCCTCGGTATTGCCGCAAATCGTAGGGAAACAGCTTGCCCGAATCCGGTGACAGGCACACCTGCAGATCCGCCGCGATTTTGCCGTCCTCCGTCCGCAGGATCAGTTCCCGCTTCGGCGCTTCCCTGTCAACCGGAAGAAGCAAATACCGCTTGTCCGCCTTAAATATCATTCGTCCGTTCTCCTTTCGGCGACACGAAAAGCAGCGAACTCCCCCGAAAAGAGGAGTTCGCTTTTCATTGTTTTAATCAATATGCGCGCATTTCAAAGATGACCGCGTCTGCGGAGCCGTTGGTGGAGGCAACCTGTACCTCCGCACGGTCACAGACCGTATTTTCAAAGGTCAGCACGTTCAGCCGCTGATGGTTATCCCGTACGGGGATCCGCCTGACCTCTTTCCCGTCACGGAACAGCACCAAATCGTAATCCTTCAGAAGCTCCGCGGGCACGCCGGGACGCTGCTGCTTCTGCCGGTTGGGGCACATGGTGACACGGATGGGATAGTTGAAGTCGGAGTGGAGCACCAGCCGCACCTCATGCAGAGTTTCGGGCTGTGCCAGCTCCATGACCAACTTCTCGCCATCAGCACCGATGCCGTTGGAAATCCAGCCGTTCCAGCTGTCGCCCAACTTCCGGGATACGCCGTTGGCGACCTGCGCGGGCTCGCCGCCTTTCTTGAAGGAGGAGGCGGTAAACGCGGCCTTGCGCGCGATATCGTTCTCGTCCTCGTTCAGGAAGCCCGGCAGATAGCCGCCGTCACGCAGGATATCCTGCTGAACCTCGCCGATATAAGGGGCCAACTGCCGGGGCAGCAGTCCCTTTTTCGCGCAGGAGGCAGCCGCGATGCCGACCGCTTCGCCGCCGATGGCGCAGCAGCCGATAATACGAGTGGAAGCAAGACCGAGACGGCTGGTGGAAATATCGCGGCCGGCCATCATCAGGTTGTCGATATTCTTGGAATAATAGCTGCGGTACGGAATCGTATACACGCCGCGGAAGAAATTGCAGTCAGAGGGAAGCTTGTCAAAATCCAGCAGGCCGTGGGGCGCGTGCAGGTCCACACACCAGCCGCCGTAGCAGATGGCATCGTCAAACTGCTTATGGGCCAGGATATCCGTTTCGCTCAGCAGGTAGTCACCCACCAGACGGCGGCTCTCCCGCATGCCGGGCAGCGCGCCCACCCACTCCAGTTCAAAGTTCTCCGCGTGATGCTGATGCACACCCTCGTCATTGTTCTTGATATGGTCCCAAATGCCGTAGGCGTAGGCCATCAGGTCATCCCGGATATTTTCATATTCCAGAATGATATCGTCATCATCCTCGCCCATCAGCTCCAGCCACCAGTAGCCGTAGTCGATGGCGGCGGAGGAGGTCATGGAGGTGCGCTTGTACTCCTCAGGATCGGGGGAATCGGACAGGTCGATATGGTCGCGCATTTCCACACAGTGAATGCGCTTGGACAGCTGCTTTTCCGTCAGATGCTTGGCAAAGGCAGGCGCGGTGAAGGGCACGGGGTGCCCCATATCGCGGGCCTTGAGCATGATGGTGTTGCCCATGCGGTAGTTATCCGCTTCCTTGGGCGCGTGAGGTTCGTCAAACTCGCTCTTCGGCTCGGAGCCCACGCGGTATTCCGCGCCGGCGTAGTAGCCCAGCGTGCCGTTGCCGGTGGCATCGATATACACATCGGCGGAAAGACGGTAGCGCATTTCGGTGGTTTCCTGCACACACAGCACAGCACCAATATGGCTGTCGCTCTCCATTTCACAGTCATACATGACGGTGTTCTGGTAGACCGTCAGGTTCTCCTGCTTCTGAATCGCCTCAAACAGAATCATATCCCAGGTGGAATAGCAGAAGGAATCGTTGCGGGCCTTGTTTTCCAGCATCAGCTCGTACAGAATGCCGCCCTCAGCATAATCCGCCTGCTTCATGCCCTGATCAGCGCCGGAAATATGGATGCGGATTTCGCTGGAGGCGTTGCCGCCCAGCACGGGACGGGCGTTCACCA
>JAZUDA010000314.1:0-14599 GCA_045639455.1 Clostridia bacterium
CTTTCCACGTCCCGGAATGCGCTTTCGCCACGGGTGCGGAAATACGAGGGAATGTCAAGTCCGGTTCGGCGGACGATTTCTTCATCCGTGTCAACGAACTCCCTGCCCAGTGCCCCAGCGATCAGTGGCCCCACCGTGCTCTTCCCGCTGCCGGGCATGCCGATGAGGACGATATTGCAGGTCTGGGTCAGCAGAGCCCGGTAGGCCGGCTCGGGGGAAACAGGCTCGCCACCAAGGAACAGAGTTTCCGCCTCAGCAGCCTGGGCAAGCAGCATATACAGCCCGCCGCAGGCGGGAATGCCGCGATCCATCGCGTGCTGCACAAGACGGGTGCGCAGGGGATTGTAAATGGCGTCCACCATGCCCTCCAGCGCGGGGAACGCATTCACGTCAATCGGGCAGCTATCCTGCGACGGGTACATGCCGCAGGGGGTGGCGTTGATGATGAAGCGGGTATCACGGCATTTCAGCGCCTCCTCATAGGTCAGCGCCCCGTCCTTGCCGCTTCGGCTGACCCAACGGACGGACGCGGCTCCCATGGCCCGGCAAACCGCCATGGCTGTGCGGGCAGTGCCTCCGGTACCAAGAATCAACACGCTTTTTCCCACGGGATTCATGCTGCTTTTCCGAAGAAGCGCCGTCATGCCGGAAAAATCCGTATTGTAGCCGGTCAGCCTGCCATTGCGGTTCACGATGGTGTTCACCGCGCCGATTTCCCGGGCGGCGGGGGATACCTCATCCAGAAAAGGCAGTACCGCCTGCTTATATGGAATGGTTACATTGAGAAAATGAAAATCCCGCTCCCGCAGGAAAGAAGGCAGTTCATCCGCCCTTATCTCCCGCAGTTCATACCCGGGGCATCGCAGCAAGGCGTGAACCCGGGGAGAATAGCTGTGCCCCAGCGGGCACCCAATCAGGCCGTATTTCATAGTGCTTCCGTCCCGGACTTCATTGCCAGCAGGTCACACAGAACCAGCGCCGTGACGGCATTGACCACATGGCAAGCCCGATGAACGATGGCCGGATCATGACGACCGGGAACGGTAAGGACGCGGGGCTCGCCGGTGGACAGGTTGACGCTGTCCTGCGGCAGAGCAATGGAAGGCGTGGGCTTCACGGCGCAGGAGAACAGTATGGGCATGCCATTGGCGATGCCGCCGTTAATGCCGCCGTTGTGATTGGCCATCGTTTTGACCTGGCCGTCTTGCACGGTAAACCCGTCGCTGACCCGGCTGCCGCGCGCGCCGCAGAAGGCGAACCCGTCGCCGAACTCCACACCTTTGATACCGGGCACGGCAAACAGCGCGTGGGCCAGTACCCCTTCCACCGTGTCAAAGAACGGCTCACCCAGGCCTGCGGGAATCCCGGAGACCATGGTCTCCAGCCGTCCGCCGAGGGAATCCCCGGCAGTCTTCGCCTGCAGGATGGCGGCCTTCATTTCGGCCTCTTTCCCGGCGTTCAGCACCGGGAAAGGACAATCCGTCAGGCTCGGTATCTGTTCCGGGGAAGTGAAAGCATCGTCAGTCACACCGCCGATGCGTGCGATATGGGTACCGATGGCGATGCCGTGTCTTGCCAGCAGCTGCGTGCACATAGCGCCCGCCGCAACAATGGGAGCGGTCAGCCGCCCGGAGAAGTGTCCGCCGCCGCGGGGGTCGTTGCAGCCGGCGTATTTCACAGCGCCGGTATAGTCCGCGTGGCCGGGACGGGGGACGAACAACAGCGGGTCGTAATCGTCGCTTTTGACGTCATTGTTGGGAAACAGGAATGTGATGGGCGTTCCGCAGGTTTTTCCGCGGTAGACACCGCTGACGATTTGGGGGAAATCCTTTTCCCGCCGAGCGGTGGAAATATCCTCCTCGCCCATGCGGAAGGCCAGCCGACGCGCCATGAAGGCCTCGTCCACCGTTACACCGGCAGGGAAGCCGTCCAGCACGGCGCCTACGGCGGCCCCGTGGCTTTCGCCGAAAAGGGTCAGGGTAATCACGTTCCCGAATGTGTTCTTCATAGCAACTTTTCCAGCTCCTCCAACGGGCATTGCTCCAGGCGGAATGTACCGATTTCGTCACACTTCACCAGCGTTACGGTCTTCCCGGTCGATTTTTTATCGTGCGTCAGGGCGGCAAGGACGGATTCCCTGTCGCAGGGGATTTCCGTGCGAAGGCCGTACTTTGCCAGTACGGCGGCTACCCGGGGACGAATCGCCCCGCCACACATGGGCAGGATGCCCGCCGCCACACATTCGCCGTGCAGCCTGCCGCTGGCGGATTCAATGGCATGGCCCAACGTATGACCGAAGTTCAGCACCTGCCGCAGTCCCTGTTCCTTCTCGTCCGCTTCCACAATTCTGCGCTTAATCAACAGTGCGTCGTGAATGATGTCTTCCACGGGCGCGCCGTTCTCGATGCGGGCAAAGGCATTCCTGTCCAGCACAAGCGCCATTTTGATTGCTTCCGCCATGCCGTTCGCCATATGGCGGGGGGAAAGCGTATCCAGCAGGGATACATCCACCAGCACGGCCTTGGGCTGGGAGAACAGCCCGGCCTCGTTTTTCAGCCCGGATAGATTGACGGCTGTCTTGCCACCAATCGCCGCGTCCACCTGGGCCAGCAGCGTGGTAGGAGCATAGTAGCAATCAATACCCCGCATATACAGCGCCGCGGCGAGGCCGGTCAGGTCGGTCATCACACCGCCGCCCAGCGCTATGCAGCAGTCGGCGCGGGTGAAGCCGTTTTCCAGCATCTTGTGGAGCAGGTACTGCACGGAGGAGAAGCATTTGGTGCCCTCGCCCTGGGGCAGCCGCACCACGGTGGGGAACTGGCATTGGGCGGCAAGCAGGCCGGCGTATTCCTCCGGAACGCCTTCATCGGTGACAATCAGCACCCGGCGGTTCAGGTCAAAATAGCGCGCCGCGTCCTTCAGACCGCCCTTTACCGGGTAAATGGGGCAAGAGTTTTCACCCAGACGCAGCATGACGCACCCCTCATGGCGCTTTTGCTGCTGGTACGCCTTGGATACCGACAGGGTATGCCGAAGGAAGGAACGGTAATACCCGCGAAGCGTGTCATCCGTAATCAATTGGGAATTGGCGGCAATCAGCTGCTCCTCCCGCTTCGGGTCATAGATGGGTAGCCCTTGCGACTCCTTGTAGGCGGCAAGGCGGGAAACCGTTTCCATCCGCCGCTGGAACAGCCGAGCCATTTCCCGGTCAATCTCGTTGATGGCTTCCCGGCTTTCGGAAAGAATATCAGGCATTGTCCGCGCCTGCCATTTCGGATACCGCGTCGGCGATAATCTGTGCGTTGCGGACAAGACGGTCAATCAGGATGAACTCGTCCGGCTGATGCTCCACCACGGGATCGCCGGGGAAAATGGGGCCGAACGCCACAATATTGGGTAGGGACTTGGCGTAGGTGCCGCCGCCGATGCTCATCAGCGTGGCCTTGTCGCCGGTCTGCCGCTCATATACGCGGGAAAGAATCTGAATCAGTTCCGTTTCGGGCGCCATGTAGATGCCGTGGACATCACCGCAGGAGACGCAGGTGAAGCCATGATCGGCAAAGAGCTTTTTCAGGGGCAGGATATAGTTACTGTTTTCAACGGTCACCGGCACGCGGGCGTTGATGACCACCTCAATCTGTTCTTCATTCCCGTCGATAATGCCCAGGTTCACCGTCAACCCGCCGGAGACCTTATCCGACAAATCGATGCCCATGTCGTGACCGGTGGTGTCCATGTTCAGATACGTGTTCATGAAGTCCACAAACGCCCGGCTCCTTTCACCCAGCGGCAGATCCTTCATGGACAGCAGCAGACGGCCAACGGCGTTTACGCCCAGCGCGGGGGTGCTGCCGTGGGCGCTGACACCCTGCGCGTCAATCCGGAAACCGCCCTCGATGGGGGTCACGGTCACATCCGGCAGAGCGGCGGGCACAGCTTCGGCGGGGCAGTTCAGCTCGGCATAGGCCTTGTCCGGCACCACGTTGGAGGCAATGCCGCCGTGGATGGCGCGGATGCCAAAGGCTTCCTTTGCCATGGGGAACCGGTGACGGCTGGTGACAATTCCCTTTTCGCCGTTCACGATGGGATACTCGCCGTCCGGGGTGAAGCCCATCACGGGCAGCTCACCGCCGTGCTCCCGGTAATAACGGATGCCCTCGGAGCCGGTTTCTTCATTCAGGCCGAACAGGAGACGCACCCGGCGCTTCAGCGGGATGCCCGCGTCCAGCACGGCCTTCATGGCGTAAAGGGCGGCGACACAGGGCCCTTTGTCATCCTGGGTGCCCCGTCCGTAGACGCGGCCGTTCTCCACCACGGCGCTGAAGGGGGGATAATGCCAGCCGTCGCCTGCGGGCACCACGTCCAGGTGCCCCACCAGCGCCACCATTTCATCGCCCTTGCCGATTTCGGCATAGCCGCACATTCCGTCCACATTCACGGCACGCATGCCCATTTCCCGGGCCATGTCCAGCGCGGCGTTCAGACAGTCGCGGTTGCCGGCACCGAAAGGTGTGCCCTCCTCGCCCTTGTTTTCCACCGTGTTATAGGAAACCAGCTTCTGCAGGGAAGATACCATGCCGCCTTCCATGGCGGCTACGCGTTCATTCAGTGTCATAGGAACCTCCATCAATTTCCGCAGACCGTCCGGCAGGGGACGGACGCAGGTGATTTTTTCCCCGGTCACGGGGTGGAATAACGTTACGGAGCAGGAATGCAGCGCGAACCTGCCGGGAAGAAGCGGGTTCTCCGCCCCGTACAGATAATCGCCGGCGACGGGGCAGCCCAGCGCTTTCATATGCACCCGGATTTGATGGGTGCGCCCGGTATCCAGCGTCAGGTGAACATGGGCCCTGCCGTTTTGAACCGCCAGAATCTGGTAGTGAGTAACAGTCTTTTGCCCATCGGGCGCGACAGTCCGGCGCGTGGTTTCGTCTTCCGCCCGTGCAATGGGCAGACATACCGTGCCGCGGATTTCCGGCGGCACACCGCACAGAACGGCCTCGTATTCCCGGATGAAGTCCGGCGTATGCAGCTGCTTCTGCAGCCGCTGCTGGGCATAGGCGTTCTTCGCGATGACCATCAGCCCGCTTGTGCCCTTGTCCAGACGGTTGACCGGGCGATAGATAAAGCTGTCCGGGCAGCCGAGATACGCGTACACGGCGTTTTCCAGCGTGTCATCCGTCTCCTTTCGGGAACGGAGGGAGGGAAGCGGCGCGGGCTTTGACACAATCAGCAGGTCATCGTCTTCATAGGCGATGTCCAACGGAATGGGATAGGGACGGATGGCGCTCCCCGTTTCGTCCTCCAGCAGCAGGGATACCACCTGCCCGGTATGAATGACCGCCCTGGCATGAACGGGCTGTCCGTCCAGCAGAATGCCGTCCCGGTACTTGGCGTGCTTGTAGCCGGTATAGCTGACGCCGCTTCTGCGGCAAAACCGGAAAATTGTCATGCCGTCCGCGTCATCCGGCACGGGAAAATCAATCTTTCGCATGATCCGCTGCCTTGAAGGCGTACACACCGATGGCGGCGGCGATGGACAGGTTCAGGGAGTCGATTTCATTACTGTGGGGGATGCGTACCGCCTGCCCCATGGCGGCAAACGACGCCGGCAGGCCGGAGCCCTCATTGCCGAATACCAGCGAGTAGGGCCGGTGAATGTCCGCCGTGGCCTCCTCCAACAGACGGGAGGAATCCAGCATGAAGGGGTACAGGAACCGCTCCGGATTCTCCTGACGGTAGGCGTCGAAATCATCGTACTCCCTTACCTGCATGGAGAAAATGGCCCCCATGCTGGCCCGAACCGTCCGGGGATCGAATACATCCGTCGCGGGGCGGATAATGGCCACATTTTTGAAGCCGAGGCCGAGGCAGGTCCGCAGGATAGTACCCACATTGCCGCCATCGGAGGGATTGTGCAGCACCACATGGGGGATATCGGGCAGGAAGGTGCCCTGAAACTTGTCAAAAACGGCGGCGGCAAAGCAATTATCCTTGCCGGATATCCGTGCCAGGGCGCGATCCGCTTCCTCCACCCGGATATGGCGGGCTTCGCACAGCGCGCGCAGCTTGGCGGCACCTTCACTGGTGACGCTCTGGGAGGAAAGCAGCAGCCGGCGAACCGTTTCGGGCCGCTTGGTCAGCGCCTCCATGGAGGGAAAAAGCCCCGGTGCGTAGGAATAGTCCAGAGAACGGGAATAAGCTTCCAGACTGGGCATGGCAACGACTCCTTTTCAAAGCAAAAAAGGGTAACTCAAAAAAAGATAAAAAACCACTTTCTTATTATACGCCAAATAATACGCGGGTTCAAGAGAGGAGGCTCCCTTTTTGCCCCTTTTGCTTGACAAAAGCATGAAAAGACACTATATTTGGTAACGATTGGAAGAAATTTTCTGAAGGAATCCGCATAGAACAACCGCCGCCCGGAACGGAGAATGAAACGGGCGGCGTAAGCAGGAGGAGGTCCGTGTCAATGGACAAAGCATTGAAAAAGCCGAATATTCTCTTTATTCTTTGCGACCAGTTCCGCAACGATTCCATGGGGTGCTCCGGCGCTCCCGTCCGCACACCCAACCTGGACAGCCTGGCCGCGGAGGGCGTCCGCTTTACCAATTGCTGCACGGTGGCGCCCCTGTGCGTGCCGGCGCGCATCAGCCTGTTCACGGGCAAGTATCCCCATACCACCACCGCGTGGGACAACGCGCTGTATGTTATGAACCCGGACGGGAATAACTGGCTGAAGGAAATCCGGAAAGCCGGCTATGCCACGTCTCTTGTGGGGAAGACCCATCTCCATGCCGACCGGGGGAACCTGATCGACCGGGAGGAATTGCTTCACCGCTACGGCTTTGACGACGTGAACGAGACAAGCGGCCCCCATGCCACGGCACAGACCATGACCCACTACCGGCAAATGCTGGAAGAAAAAGGCCTGTTTGACGCCTATCGGGCGGACATGCTTTCCCGTGGGAAAAAGCCCTTCGCCCGCCCGTCGCCTCTGCCTGTGGAGGACTACTACGATACCTATGTGGGCGAACATGGCAGGGAATGGCTGGAAGGCTATACCGGTGACAAACCCTGGTTCTGCCATATTTCCTTCGGCGGCCCCCATGAGCCCTGGGACGCGCCGGAACCTTACGCCTCCATGTACCGTCCGGAGGACATGCCCGCTCCGCTGCCCGAGATTACCGACCGCAACCCGGACCGGCCGCGGGGCGAGTATGACCGGGTCTTCAACGCCCGGCACATGGACGACCCGGCGGAGAGCCGGGAAATCCGGGCGAACTACTATGGCAATATCACACTGATTGATGAGGAAATCGGGAAAATCTTTGATGCAGTCAAGGCACGTGGAGAATGGGACAACACGGTGGTGGTCTTCTCCTCTGACCACGGGGAGATGAACGGCGACCACGGCTTTGTCAACAAGCGCAATTTCTTTACCGGCGCGCTGAATGTGCCGCTGATCGTCCGTACCCCGGAAACGGCCGCGGCGGGTGGACGGGTGTCCGATGCGTTTGTGTCCCTGCTGGATGTGGGCGCCACACTGGCGGATTACGCGGGCGCGCCCCTTGCCTACGAGCAGTACGGTATCAGCGTAGGGCCCATTGTGCGGGGCGAGAAGGAAGCCATCCGTCCCTGGGTGCTGTCCGAGTACGCGGGGGAGCGGATGCTGCTGACCGATGAATGGAAAATGGTGGTGAACAGCCAGGGCAAGCCTTATCTGCTGTTCCACCGGACGGATGACCCGGATGAGTGCGACAATCTGGCGGACACGGCGGAGGCTGCTGCGACGGAGCAGGCGCTTCTGGCCCAGCTTCTTCGCGTTACCTGCGAAACAACGCCGGTCAAGCCCGCCAATACGCATTTGCCCTGGAATTTCGAGCGGGATAGCGAGGCGGAAAAGAACTGTCCAGATTGACGAAAACGAAAAAATAAGGTATGATACGGCTATCTCACCGATAAGGAGTGCGAACCATGAGCAAGAAGCATGTTCTGATGATTTTTACCGATCAGCAGCGCAAGGACACCATCCACGCGCTGGGCAATGATGATATATACACGCCCGCGCTGGACGCGATTGCGAACGAATCCATCGTGTTCGACCGAGCGTATACCCCTTCCCCCGTCTGCGTGCCTGCCCGTATGAGCATGTTCGCGGGGCAGTACTGCGCCCGCACCGGCACCAATACCAACAATAAGGAAACCTGCTATACCGGCGAAGGCTTCTACAGCCGCTTCACGAAGGCCGGGTACAATACCTGCTGCATCGGCAAGATGCACCACAATGTGGACCTGTACGGCTCTATGGGCTTCCGCACCCGCCTGTGCCAGGAGGAAATGGCGAACCCCGTCATGGACGACTACACCAAGTGGCTGAAGACCACTCCCTACAAGAACGTATTCGACTACAACGGCCAGCGTACCGAGCTGTACTATGTTCCGCAGGTAAGCCAGCTGCCCATGGAGGCCCATCCCACCCAGTGGATCGGCGACCGCTGCGTGGAATTCCTTGAGGGCTGCAAGCCGGAGGAGGAGCCTGTCTTCCTGGTAGCGTCCTTTATTCATCCCCATCCGCCGTTCTGCCCGCCTGCGCCCTGGAACAAGATGTACCGCGGCAAGATCAACAAGACCTTCACCCCGGCCAATCAGGACGATTACGCGGACATGATGCGCAACCGCTACACCCTGGACGCCTTCGGCATTTCTCCCCGCCGTCTGGAGACGCTGACGAACCACTACTACGCCTGCGTATCCTTTGTGGACTACCAGATCAGCCGCATCATCGCCACCCTGAAGGAAAAGGGAATGTATGACGATACCGTCATCCTGTTCACCTCCGACCACGGCGACATGCTGGGCGACTATGCGACCATGGGCAAGCGCTCCATGGTGGATTCCGCCTCCAACATTCCCTTCATGCTGCGCATTCCCGGGCAGAAGCATGAGATCCGTACCGACCCGGCATCTCTGGTGGACGTGGCACCCACGCTGCTTTCCGCCGCGGGTATCGCCTACGATTCTGCGGAGTATGACGGCGTGAACCTGATGGCCGACAAGCACGAGCTGGTCTATTCCCAGTACGGCAACGGCAACCAGGGCCTGTACATGGTGGCCTCCGGCTATGACAAGCTGGTTTATTCCCGCATCGGCGACCACTGGTTCTATTTCGACTCCTTCCCGGACGATGTGAACAAGTTCGACCTGTCCAATCCCCGCGTAGCGTTCCTGAAGGAAAAGCTGGACGCCTATATCGCGGGCGATGTGTGCAAGAATCTGGACCTGCGTCCCGCATCCAATCCTTACACCCAGGCCAAGTATTCCTTCTATCCGGCCTTCGACGATCATATGAAGACCTCCGATGAGGAGTACGCCCGTATGCCCGAGGGCTACCGCATCACCCTGGGCGGCAAGGATACCGACTATTGATTTGATTTCACGGCCTCCGGTTTTGATTTTCTCAGAACCGGCGGCCTTTTTCAGTACTGTCCGGAGTGAATCCGACAATCCGCGGAAAAGAAAGAGAGGTTTCATTATGCAGCATTATGATGTTATTGTTGTGGGCGGCGGCCCGGGCGGGCTGCCGGCCGCAATCGCTTCCGCAAGGGGAGGCATGAAAACCCTGCTGATTGAACGCAGCGCCGCTCTCGGCGGGCTGGCAATATCCGCGTTGCCCCTTTTGGGCTTTGTCGATCGCGCAGGCAACCACGTGCTGGGCGGTATTCCGCAGGAGTTTGTAGATCGAATGGCAGAAGAAAACGGAACGCTGGGACATATCCGCTGCCCGATTCATAACAGCCTTACAATTATCAATCCGCACTGGTTCCGAATTGTTGCTTTCGAGATGTGTAAGGAAGCAAATGTGGACGTGATGCTGTATTCGGAACTGATGGATGTGAAAAAAGACGGGGAACGTATTGTTGAGATTTCAGCGCTTTGCAGGGGCGAAAAACGAAGCTATACCGCCGATATGTTCATCGATTGCACCGGGGATGCCTGTATGGCGGTCAAAGCCGGCGCAGAATGCAGAAAAAACGCCAAGCTGCAGCCTGCGGCGCTCACATTCTGTATTGGCGGGGTGAATCTTGACACGTTCAAAGCGTATCTGAAAAAGCATCCCGAATCCGCAAAGCTTCCCGACACCTATGGAATGAAGCAGACCGAGGAACAGTTCTTTCAATCGCGCGCCTTTACATTCACAGGCTTTCCCGAGCTGATTGAGAAAGCAAAGCGGGACGGCAATTATGACCTTCCACGCGACCGGATTATTTTCATGACGCTTCCGGAGGCCGGGCAGGTCATGGTCAATACGACGCGGGTCAACGGGGTAGATACGTCCCAGGTTGACAGCGTCATTGAAGCGGAGTTTGAATGCCACCGCCAAATCAAGGAACTGATGCACTTCTTCCGCAAATATGCTCCCGGATTTGAGAACTGCTACCTGGCATCGATTTCTCCCTGCCTCGGTTCCAGAGAAAGCTACCGGATTGTGGGCGAAAAGACCCTGACAACCGATGCACTCGATGGCTGGCAGATTCCGGATGATTCCGTTACCCTGGCGGGCTATAATGTGGACGTGCATGTTCCCAATTCCGAATTGCTCTCGCTTCAGCCTGTAGAACACGCGATTGGCATCCCGTACGGTACACTTGTCAGCAGAAATGTCCCCAACCTTTTGGTTGCCGGGCGCTGTGCTTCTGTGGACGGGGATATCTATGGATTGACCAGAATTATGGGCACCGCCATGGGAATGGGCGAGGCTGCAGGTACCGCCGCAGTGATGGCGGTCCGCCGGAAATGTCTTCCCAGAGAGATGAATGTGGCGGATTTGCGTGCCGAACTGGTAAAAAACGGCGTGATTCTGTCCCTGGGGCAAAAATAACGGCACGATTCATTCCGGGCGTTTCCGTCGTTTTCCCTTTGGCTATGCGCTGTGCGGCTTATCGCACGGCGCGCCTTTTTTACCTTATTCACTTGCCAAAAGAACGGGAGATGGAGTACAATACCCCTTGTTTCACTGTGCTTTATCAGGAGGCGTTGAGCTATGCAGCGATCTGTTCGCCGCGTCATCATGACCGTGCTGGGCGTGCTGATTTGCGGCTTCGGCGTATCGATGTGCCGTATGGCGGACTTCGGTGTGGATCCCTTCCAGTGTTTGTGTTCCGGCATTTACCGGAATATCCCGCTGGCGCAGGGGCCGGCGTATATTATCATCAACGCGATTCTGCTTGTCTTCGCGCTCCTCTTTTACCGCCGCTCGGTGGGGCTGGGCACATTCATCAACATGTTTCTGCTGGGGTATGTGATTGACGGTGGAGAAGGGCTTCTCCGCTCCGTCTTCGGCACGCCCGGGATGATGGGACGTGTCATCTGGATGACGGCGGGCATCCTGGTCATCTGTGTTTCCGCCTCCCTGTACATGACGGCGGATATGGGTATTTCCACCTACGATTTCGTGGCGGTGTGGCTGGCGGAAAAGGGCGTGCTGCCCTTCCGGTATATGCGGATTGTGACGGACGTCATCTGCGTCCTGACAGGTTTTCTGCTGGGCTATGTGCCGGGCGTGACCACGATCGTGTCCGCGTTTATGCTGGGGCCGGTGATTTCGTTCTATAATACGCACTTGAGCCGGCCGCTGCTGGACGGGAAAAGAAAACAGGAATAATCATTTTGTTTTCGTTATTTGCCAATGTATGATATACTGATGGAAAAAGAGTAGGAGGGAGCGCCATGAACCTTGTGCCGGATACGCTCCGACGACTGTACCCCGGGCTGATGCTGCTGGATGACGACGGCGCCGATGTGCTGCGCGATTCTGCCGTACCGGAACACATTCTTTCACGCCCCTTGGGCGATTGGCGGCTGGCCATTGATGAAAATACCCCCGGCGCGGAGGCAATTCTGGATACTGCCTGGCAATGGATGCGGGAGCTGCAGCGCCGGGAGGAAACCCTGTCCCCGGAGCAGCTTCGCTACCGGGACGCGCTCGCGGGCCAGGGGGAAAATACGTCCTGCCATGCCCGGGTCATCTATTTTGCCCTGCCGGGGCAGGAAAACGCGCTGACGGTACTGTCCGAAACGCTACCGCTGTCTGACGGGGATGCGCTCCTGCCGGATTCGGACGGTGTGCTGTTTGTAAAGTCCATGGCGGAAATCAGCGACTTTGAAGAGCTGAACCAGTTCGTCCGCGCCGTGGCGGAAACCGTGGAGGGAGAGACCAGCCTGGATGCCCTTATCGGCGTGGGAACCGAAACCGCCTCAACCGCCGATTTGCCCCGCAGCCGGGATGAGGCAATCCGCGCGGTTCAGCTGGGAAAGCGGTATCGCAGGGAGGGCAACGTGTTCTTCTTTGACCGCATGCTGCTGGATCGGTTCCTTTCGGAGATTCCGGCCGATACGGCGAAGCGCTTTGCGTCCTGCCTTCAGGATAAAAAAACCGCCCGCGTGCTGAATGAGGAAATGCTCCTGACCGTCAATACCTTCTTTGAAAAGGACTTGTCCGTATCCGATACCGCCCGGCAGCTGTATATCCACCGGAATACACTGCTGTACCGTTTTGACAAGCTGGAAAAAGCAACGGGACTGGATCCGCGCCGTTTTGACGACGCGGTCATCCTGAAGCTCCTGCTGGAAATGAAAAAGTAACAGAAAGGAATTCAAAGTCAAATGAAACGCTTGCTGTCGCTCATCCTGTCGATGTGTCTGGTGCTGGCTGCCGTTCCCGCACTTGCCATCGGCGGCAATAATCTGGGCGCCATTTTCTCCGGCCTCAACAAGGAGACCGTGACTATCTCCAAGGAAGAGTATGAGCAGTATCAGATGTTTTCCGACATGCTGGAAATGATGGAAAACATCGAGTACGGCTATTATCAGGAACTGGACGAGGAAACGAAGACCCTCATGCTCCAGTACGCTGCTGAGGCCATGCTGCTGGCGCTGGACGATCCCTATACCTTCTACTACACGCCTGAGGATTACGCCCAGCTGTGGGAGGATGACACCGGCGAATACGCGGGCGTGGGCATGCAGATTACGAACCATTTCGATACGGGCCTTTGCATCATCAGCCGCGTGTTTGAAAACACGCCTGCCGAGCGCGCGGGCATCCGCCGTGGCGATGTGCTGATTCGGGTAAATGACCTGGAAGTTGATTCCTATACCCTGAACGATGCGGTGGATATCATGCGCGGCACCCCGGGCACCACCGTGGATATTACCATGCAGCGCAACGG
The DNA here is from genome assembly GCA_045639455.1 of Clostridia bacterium. Taxonomy (GTDB): domain Bacteria; phylum Bacillota; class Clostridia; order Christensenellales; family Aristaeellaceae; genus JAZUDA01. The sequence goes on from JAZUDA010000314.1 coordinate 13,233, forward strand.
CGAGGAGCTGCTCTTTACCGTGGAGCGGGCGATTGTGAATACCAACTACTGCTCCGCTGCCATGCTGGATGACCGGGTCGGCTATATCGCGCTGTATGAGTTCACCTCCGGCTGCGGCGACGAAATGAAGACCAAGCTGGAAAAGCTGATTAGCCAGGGCGCGAAGGGCATCATTCTGGACCTGCGGGACAACCCCGGCGGCTGGATTGATGAAGCGGATAACGTCGCAAGCCTGTTCGTAGGCGCGGGCGTGCTGTGCTACCTGGAGGACCGGAACGGGAGCCGGCAGTATTATTACACCACGGCGGGCAGCCATGATGTGGAACTGGTAATTTTGGTCAATGAGAACTCAGCCTCCTCCAGCGAAGTGGTAACCGGCTGCCTGAAGGACCGCACGGATTGCACCGTGGTAGGCGTTACCACCTTCGGCAAGGGCATTGTGCAGAATGTGCTGGACGTGGGCAATGACGGCGCCGGCATGCAGATGACCGTGGCTACCTACTATACGCCCAACGGCAACGCGGTGCATCACCTGGGCATTACGCCGGATGTGGAAAGCGTCCTGCCTGAAGGTGACAACGGCGAATATGACTTCGCCGATCTGGCCAACGATGTCCAGCTGCAGGCCGCCTATACGGTAATGATTGATAAACTGAATTAACGGACTTTCATCCCAAAAGGCCGCTTCCCTTGATGAGGGAGGCGGCCTTTTCATGCATGCGGCTGCATACAAAAGGGGGCTGTGTTGCCACAGCCCCCCGGGGTTCAGTCAGAAACCGATGCGGTAACGATTACTGCAGGGACTTCCAGACTTCGAGAGCTTCCTCGCAGGAGGCCTTGCCGCCGCGGGAGTTCCACTCGGCAACGTAGGCATCCCAGTCGGTCTCGATGTTCTTCTGGCCGGAGATGCAGCCCCAGAACATCTGCTTTTCAAGCGTCTTCAGGTCAGCGGCGTATTCATCCATCACGGGATGGGCAACACCGGAGGGGATCAGTTCGTTCTGGAGTTCACACATGGCCTGGTAGGGCAGCAGCTCGTAGTACTGGGGTCCGAAGGTCAGCAGCTTCTGTTCGTCGGTACGGAAGTTGACGAACATCCACTTCAGGGCGGCGCTTACCTGCGCGTCGGCGGCAGCGTATTCGGGGGTCAGCTGAGCCATGCCGTTTACATAGGTGAAATGGATGCCTTCTTCGCCGCGCCACAACATGGCGTTGAACACGTCATCCTTCAGGGACTCTTCATAGATCTGCAAAACGCGGATCATCTTCTCGTCGGAGCAATCCCAGCCGAAGCCGTGATAGCGCCAGGGAGAGGTCTGCTTTTCGAAGATGGAGCCTTCGAAGGGAGGACACATTTCCAGACGGGC
>JAZUDA010000315.1:0-5917 GCA_045639455.1 Clostridia bacterium
CACATCCTTCCTGCACCTGAACTATACCAATCAGCCGGACGCGTAGACCGTGACGGAGGCCTGGAAGAACCGGGTGCAGAAGCGGAACCTGACCAAGTTCCTGCTTCCCTTCGGATACGGCGACGGCGGCGGCGGGCCCACGAGGGATAACCTGGAGGATATCCGCAGGCTGGAAAACCTGGAAGGAATTCCCAAGGTCACAATGACCGATCCGTGTACCTTCTTTGACGACTGCGCCGCGGAAGGCGCTCCGGCAAACCGCTATACGGGTGAATTGTACTTCAGCTGTCACCGGGGTACCTATACAAGCCAGGCCGCAGTAAAAAAAGGCAACAGGCGGAGCGAACTGTCGCTGCGCGAGGCGGAAATCTGGTCGGTCGCTGCGGCAAAGCGGCTGGCGTACCCGCAAGAGGCACTGGACGCGGCGTGGAAGAAACTGCTGCTGTGCCAGTTCCACGATATCCTGCCCGGCTCCTGCATCAGCGAAGTATATGACATGGCCCATCAGCTTCACAAGGAAGTGATCGATGCGGCGGAAGGGCTGACGGCGGATGCCTTGAAAGCCATCGGCGGCGGCAAGCCCGGCCTGACCTGCTATAACGCCCTTTCCTGGGAACGCAAAGCAGTCATCAAAACGCCTGACGGCTATGCCCGCGCGGCGATTCCGCCCATGGGACGCACCTCCGTGCTGGATGATTCCGTGCCGGAACGTCCTGTTTCCGTGGCAATGGAGGGAGATTGCGCTGTACTGGATAACGGGCTTCTGCGGGCGGTTATCAATGAAAACGGTGAAATCGTATCCTGCACCGATGAAAAGGGCCATGAGCGTCTGTCCGCACCGGGCAATGTGCTGAAAATGTACCGGGATGTGCCCCGCAGGTATGAAGCGTGGGATATCGATTCCAACTACGAGTGCTGTCCTGTGGAACTGGCGGAAAAAGGCAGGCTGGAAATTACAGAGAACACGCCTTGGCGCTGCGAAGTGACGGTTATCCGCCGGGTGAATCATTCCACCATGGTGCAGTGCCTGTCCCTGGAGACAGGCAGTCGCCGTGTGAATATCGCTTGCCGGGTGGATTGGCAGGAACAGCAGAAGATGCTGAAGGTTGCTTTCCCCACGGGTATCTATGCTACCGAGGCCTTGAACGAAATTCAGTTCGGTTATATCCGCAGGCCCACCCATCGCAGCCGTCTTTATGATCGGGACCGGTTCGAGGTGTGCAACCACCGCTACACTGCCCTGTGTGAGGAGAACCGGGGTGCTGCCGTGCTGAACGATTGCAAGTACGGCGTGAGCACGGAGGGCGATACCATTGCTCTGACGCTGCTGCGGGCACCCAAGTCCCCGGACTTTGACGCGGATGTGGGACGCCATGAGTTTACCTACGCCTACTATGTATGGGACGGGCCGCTGATGGATAGCCGTCTTGTGCAGGAAGGGTACGAGCTGAATGTTCCCGTGCGGACGGTACAGGGTGCCGCGGAAGAATTCTCCATGATGCGGGTCGACGCGGCGAACGTCATCATCGATACGGTGAAGGCCGCGGAGGACGGTAGCGGAGATATCATCGTGCGAATGTACGAAAGCCTGCGTACCCATACGGATACGGTTCTCCGCCTGGCCTGCAGGGAAGCGACCGAATGCAACCTGATGGAGGAAGAGCCTGTCCCGCTGACGGTGGAAGGAGGCGCGATTCCACTGTCTTTCCATCCGTTTGAAGTAAAAACAATAAGAGTTAAAATGTAAGGGAGAAGAAAAAATGTCTGAAATTCTGGAAACGATGATGATTATCAGCTTTGGCGCTTCCTGGCCTGTCAACGGGATAAAAGCCTGGAAAGCCCGTACCGCCAAATCTACCAGTCCCCTGTTCCTGTGTCTGATTCTGTTCGGCTACTGCGTGGGCATCGCGTCCAAGCTGCTGAATCAGGACTATATGGCAAACTTCGCCACCAAGTGGTATGTGCTGATCTGCTATATCCTGAACTTCATTGTGGTCAGCATCAATTTGGGCATCTACTTCCGCAATAAGAAGCTGGACAGTCAGAAATAAAGGATAACAGCATTGAAAACAGGCCTCGGAATACTCCGAAGCCTGTTTTTTTGATGCGTTATACCATTTCACCTTCAGCCAGCACCAATTCTGAAATCAGATTCCGTTCATAATCGGTATGCTCATAGAAAATAAAGAAACGTTTTTCCTCCAGCGCCATATCCGCGTAGCCGCCGATGGGGTCAATCAGCGCCTCTTTTTGCCAGCTCTTTCCGCCGTCCGGGGAGATCAGCAGGGTCAGATCGGTCCGTTTCCCGTCCGTGTGGCAGTGGGTGAACCCGATTTTCTTCCCGATGCCGTCCATGCTGCCGAAGCAGGCGGGATCGGGCAGGGTATCTGCCATCCATTGGGATGCTATTTCCTCTCCGCCCGGTGCGGTGACAGCCATATGGCGACAGCGGCGGGGGTCGCGGGTACGGATATTCATCAGCAGGGACACACCGTCCGGGCTGGCGATACAGGTTTCGTTGGCGCTGTCCAACCCCTGAGGCATGGCACCCGCGTGCCAGGTCAGGCCATGGTCATCGCTGAAAAGAATGCCGCAAACGCTGGGGTAATGCAGCCTTGATTTGCCGTCAGCCAGCACCTGCCCCATGGCCAGCCAAACGGGAACGCACAGTCTGCCGCTGTCAAGGCGCAGGCCGTGGCCGGGGCCGGTGGCACAGACATTCCAATCAAACGGGAATTCACGGAAGGCGGATGTAATCTCACGGGGTTCACCGAAGGAGTGCCCGCCGTCCCGGGAGGTGACGATAAAGGCACGCTCGTAATTCAGGTGGTAAATCAGATGAACCGTTTCTCCGTCGGATATCAGCGTAGGGTTGTTATAGGTGCGCATGGTGCCATCCGGGGGCAGGTGGGACCGACCGACCCGGAATACGGTAGCAAGGGAGCCGTCCGGCTCCAGCCTGTCTACCACGGCGTCAATATCGCCCCAGTCGTCTTTGTCCTCATACCGGGCTTCATAACAGAGCAGCATGGCACCGTCAGGAAGCCGCAGCATGCCGGGAATCCGGTATTCGCGGGCACCCTCACCGGCACGGTACAAAACGCGCGTCTTCATGGCTTATCCTTTCAGCCTTTCCTTATCATACTGCAGCATATACAGGTTCCAGTAGCGTCCTTTCAGGGCCAGCAGCTGCTCGTGGGTGCCTTCTTCCTTAATCTCACCGTGAGACAGCACCAGAATCTTATCCGCGTGCTGCACGGTGGACAGACGATGCGCCACAATCAGCAGGGTACCGATGTTCATCATCTTTTCCAGGCTGTCCTGAATCAGCACTTCCGTCTCGGTATCGATGTTGGCGGTGGCTTCATCCAAAATCATGACCTCGGGCTTATGAATAATGGTACGCGCGAAGGAAAGCAGCTGACGTTCACCGGCGGAGAAGTTGCTGCCCCGCTCGCGCACGATTTCGTCCAGACCGTTCGGCAGTTTTAGGATGACCTTGTCCGCGTTCACGTACGCGGCGGCCTTCATAACCTCCTGATCCGAGACCCCCTCCTTGCGCAGCAGAATGTTGGAGCGGATGGTGCCGCTGAAGAGGAACACATCCTGCAGCATCTGACCGAAATGGCTACGGAGGGAGGCAATCTGAATCTTCGTAATGTCAATGCCGTCCACCAGAATTTGGCCTTTTTGAATATCGTAATCGCGGCACAGCAGGGACAGAATCGTGGTCTTGCCGGAGCCGGTCGCCCCGACAAAGGCAACCGTCTGCCCGGCATCCACATGGAAGGATACATCCTTCAGTACCCATTCGCCCTCCTTGTAGGCGAACCATACATGGCGGAACTCAATCTCGCCCCGGATGGTTTCTACAGGCTTGGCATCCTCGCGGTCCACAACACCGGGGACCATGTCGAAAATCGTAAAAATCTTTTCAGCGGAGGCCATGGCGCTCTGCAGCCAGTTGAATACCTCGGCCAGATTCTGAATAGGATTATAGAACTTGGAAATATACATGTAGAAGGTCACCAGCACACCGCTGGTGATGACCTGCCCCATGAAAACGGTGTTTTCAATCACGTTCTTGCTGCCTAAATAGAACAGACACAGAACAGAAGAAACATAGAGCATGAATACCATGGGACGGAATACGCCGAATACCACCATCTGGCCCAGCTTGGCCCGGTTCAGAGCATGGTTCTTTGTCTCAAACTCCTGCTTTTTACGCTCCTCACGGTTGAAAATCTGAATAATCTTCATGCCGGAAAGGTTCTCGGACAGGTAGGTGTTGATATCTGTGGTGCCGTCCTTGACCTTGCGGTAGGCGCGACGGGCAAACTTACGGAAAATCAGGGTAAAGAGCACGATGAAGGGCACAAAGCACAGCACCATCAGCGTCAGGGCATAGTTGACGCACAGCATGGAGACCATGACACCAATGATGATAAAGGTATTCTTGACCAGGTTGACCAGAATATTGGTGAACAGCGTGGAAATGGCGTTGGTATCGTTGGCTACGCGGGTGACCAGCTTGCCTACGGGAATGGAGTTGAGCTGCGCGTGGGACAGGGACTCGATATGGCGGAACAGGTCCTCACGCAAGGAGGACAGGATTTTCTGTCCAACCTTTTGCAGAATCAGGCTCTGAAAATAGGAGCAGATCAGGGAAATAATCAGAACTCCGGCGTAAATCGCCACCTTCATCAGCAGGGCGGACATTTCAAAGCCGGGTGTTTTGACCATTTCTTCCACGTTGCCGACGAGCAAGGGAGAAATGATATCGTAGGAAATGGCGGCCAGCAACAGGAAGAACACAACCAGCAGGCTGCGCCAGTGGGGCTTGGCGTAGTGAATGAGCCGGCGGATAATCTCCGAGTCCTTCATATTCCGGTCAAAGCCGATGGCCTCTTTCTTGTTCTTCATGCACAGGAAGGCCACGATGAAGATGATGGAAATGACGCCGATCAGCGCGCCGACAATCAGCAGAGGACTAACCCGCATCTTATTCCGCCTCCTTTGTCATGTCATCCAGCCGCTGCAGGTCTACCATAGTGCGGTAGGCAGGGCAGCGTTCGCACAACTCCTGGTGGGTGCCTACATCCACCACGGTTCCGTTATCCATGAACAGAATTTTGTCCATCTTTTCAACGGTGGTAATGCGGTGGGCAATCAGGATGGTGGTCTTTCCCTGACGTGTATCGCGCAGGCTTTGCAGAATCTTCTTCTCCGTTCCCACGTCCACGGCGGAAACGCTGTCATCCAGAATCAGGATGGGGGCGTCCTTCATCAAGGCGCGGGCGATGGAGATGCGCTGCTTCTGACCGCCGGAGACGGTCACGCCACGCTCGCCCAGCACGGTTTCGTACTGCTGTGCGAACTCCATGATGTTGTCGTGCACATCGGAGGCTTGAGCGGCGCGGCGAATCTTTTCACCGTCATCGGTATCACTGGCAAAGGAAATATTGTTGGCGATGGTTTCGGTGAAAAGGGAGTTGTCCTGGGGCACATAGGCGGCGTGCTTGCGGACAAAGCGAATCGGCATAGTGTTCACATCGTGCCCGTCCAGGAACAGCGAACCGTCCGGTACGTTGTAGGTGCGAAGAATCAGGTCCACCAGCGTTGTTTTGCCGCAGCCGGTCTTGCCTACAATGCCTACGCTTTCCCCGGCGTGAATGGTAAAGGTAACGTTTTTCAGGGTATCGGTTTGGGTCCCGGGGTAGCGGAAGGTCAGGTTTTCAAACCGGATTTCGCCGGTCAGGGGTGCGGGCTCGGTAACATCGGGACGGTCCACCACATCGGCCTCTTCGTTCAGCAGAGCATCGATCCGGTTCAGGGAGGCGCGGCCCTTGGAGCGCATCTCAATCAGCTCCGACACAGCCATGATGGGCCAGATGACGGAGTTGAAATAGCCGATGAA
>JAZUDA010000316.1:0-1976 GCA_045639455.1 Clostridia bacterium
GTTCCGCCGCCTTGCCGCTTCCTCCAGCTTCGCTGCCTGCGCTTCAACGCAATGATGCTTCCAGAACTTCACATAGGCGTGAGGTTGGCAGGAGAAGGCGGGAACGGCGGACAGGGGAGTCAGGTCGCGCCTGCAGGGCACAAGGGTGGCGGAGGTGGCGTCAACGCCCAGCCCCGCAATCCGGCTGGCAGGAATCTCCTTTGTCAGCGTGCCAATCAGCGCCGGAAGGGGAGAAATAAAATCATCGGCGTCCCACAGCGCATAATCCGCAGGAACGGGCGTTCCGTCCGGCAGGCAGCGGATGGCGCCGCGAGGGTATTTTTGCTCTGCCCGCGCGGCAATCGTGCCGTCCGCCGTGCTGACAAGCACCGCCCGGACGGACTGTGTCCCGTAGTCGATACCGATTGTATAGGATGTACTCATTCTTCCATCGACAGGATCGCGCCCTGCTTTTTCAACTCCGCACGGACAGACTGCACATTCACATCGGCGGGCAGAATGCCGCCGTCAACCGCGAACGCGGCGCCTACGCCCGCCGCCTGGCCCATGACCATGCAGGCACTCATGACCCGGGTGGAGCCGATGACACGGGCGTCCGTGGAGGCGCACCGCCCGGCGAACATCAGGTTTTCCACATCGGCGCTGACAAGGCAGCCGTAGGGAATGCCGAAGGGCTTGTCGATGGTCTGGAACACGGTGCTGCAGTTGGTGCCGTTGTGGATATCCATCTTATAGCCGGACAGGCCGATGGAATCCTCAGGGACAAGACCGGCAATGGCTTCCTCGGCTACAATGCGGCGAATGCCCTTGAAGCGGCGCGTTTCGCGCACGCCCAGATTGGGGCAGATGGAGGAAAGCCAGCAGTTTTCAAAACCGGGCACATATTGCCGGAATACTTCGATCAGCTTGGGAATCTGCGTGTGGCCCTCCAGCTCGGCGCGGGTCAGGTCGCGGATATCGGTGGCATCCACATTCAGCAGACGGGTGGAGTTGATGTAGACCTCGCCGGGGTTCAGACCGTTGATGACAATCATGCTTTCCCGGTTGACGGGCAGCTTTCCCTCTTCCTTCAGCCGCTTGAACAGCACTGTCATGCCGACGAAAATATGGTTGGGGCTGGCGCGGAAATATGCCGCATCATAGCCGGGCTTCTGGTCGATGGAGGCGGCGAACTTCATTTCCTCGGGATGCTGCTCGATATAGTCGAAAAGCTTGGTATTATCCACGTTTTCCAGCGTGAACATCACGGTGGGGGGCTGCAGGACGCCCGTGTCGGGCTGGCCCTTTTCATAGCTGCAGCCGGCAAGATAGGCCACATCGCCGTCGCCGGTGCAGTCAATATATACCTTCGCGGTGATATCGATTTCGTTGCATTTGCCGTACATGGTCACCTTTTTGATACGGCTGTTCTCCACCTCGACCCGGTTGCTTTCGCAGTGCAGCAGAATGTCCACGCCGGCTTCCTGGCACATTTCAATGGCGAGGATTTTCAAATAATCGGCGTGCAGGTTGCTGATGGAGTTGTGCTTGGGGCAATAGCGGTGCCCGTAGGCGTGCCCCTGCTCGACCAGACGCTCAATCAGCTCCTGACCGAAGCCTGCGATGCACTGGCGGCCGTGCTCGTCCAGAAAGCCGAGCGGCGGCAGGCCGATTGCCAGGTTTCCACCCAGGTAGCCGTTCTTTTCCAGCAGAACGACCTTCTTGCCTTGCCGCGCGGCAGTAATGGCAGCGGCGAGTCCGGCGGGCCCACCCCCGAAAACCGCGATATCATACGTATAGGAATAGTGATTCATTGCCATATTCCTCCTGATTGTTTTCTAAAATAATCCTAACACAGAGTATGACTTTTGTAAAATACTATGTTATAATATTGAACATAGAAAAAAATCAATGGAGGAAGCCATGACAATTCGCCATCTGGAAATATTCGCCGCTGTCTATCGGAACCGCTCCTTGACCCGCGCGGCGGAACAGCT
>JAZUDA010000317.1:0-17645 GCA_045639455.1 Clostridia bacterium
TCGGTGCCGACCTTGGCAAACTGCTCGGCGCCAACGCGCAGAACATAGGGAACAGTGGCCAGGGTTTCAACGTTGTTCACGCAGGTGGGGCAATCCCACAGACCCTTGACAGCGGGGAACGGAGGACGGGGACGGGGCATACCGCGCTGACCCTGGATGGAGTTCAGCAGAGCGGTTTCTTCGCCGCAGACGAAGGCGCCGGCACCCAGACGGATATGAGCACGGAAGGAGAAGCCGGTGCCCAGGATGTTGTCACCCATCAGGCCCATTTCGGTAGCCTGCTTGATGGCGTTGTTCAGACGGGCAACAGCCACGGGATACTCGGCACGAACGTAGAAGTAGCCGTCCTTGGCGCCGATGGCGTAAGCGGCGATCATCATACCTTCGATAACGGCCAGAGGATTGCCTTCCATGATGGAACGGTCCATGAACGCGCCGGGGTCGCCCTCGTCGCCGTTGCAGACGATGTACTTTTCACCGTCGCCGGGATAAGCGAAGGACCACTTACGGCCGGTGGGGAAACCGGCACCGCCGCGGCCGCGCAGACCGGAGGCCAGTACTTCATCAATAACAGCCTTGCGGTCCATCTGCAGAGCACGGGCCAGACCTTCGAAAGCGCCTACGCCCAAAGCTTCGTTGATATCTTCGGGATTGATCTTGCCTACGCCGTGCAGGGCGACCTTCATCTGCTTCTTGTAGAAGGCGATGTCGGCTTCCTTGGCGATCTTTTCCTTGGTGACAGGGTCAACATACAGCAGACGGTCTACGATTTCGCCGCCCTTGATGTGCTTTTCCAGGATTTCATCCACATCGGCGGGGGTCACGCAGCAGTACAGCACGTCTTCCGGGAACACCTTTACGAAGGGACCCTGGGAGCACAGGCCGAAGCAGTCGCCGCTATGAACGGTAACCTTGTCTTCCAGATGCTTTTCAGCAACCAGCTTCTTGAAATTGGCACGGATTTCGCCGGCTTCAGCGGACATACAACCGGAGCCGCAGCACAGCAGAATGGCCTTCTTGCCATCAGCGCCGGAGAACCGGGCGTTCAGCATGGCGGCAGAGGCTTCCTGCGCGGCACGGAGTTCTTCAAAATTCTTAATCATTTGGTGCTTTCCCCCTTACTTGTTACGGTAGGAATCGATGATGCCGGGTACCTGGCTGACCTGGACCTTGGCATACACCTTGCCGTTGATGGTAACGGCGGGAGCGGTGGCGCAGGCGCCAATGCAGCGCAGAGCGTCGATGGTGAACATACCGTCCTCAGTGGTCTCGCCGGGCTTGATGCCCAGAATCTCGCTGAACTTGTCAACGATGGCCTGAGCGCCCTTTACGTAGCAGGCAGTACCCAGGCAGCAGCCGATGATGTACTTGCCCTTGGGCTGCAGGGAGAAGAAGGAGTAGAAGGTCACAACGCCGTAGATCTCAGCTACGCCGATGCCGGTCTTCTCAGATACGATTTCCTGCACTTCCAGCGGAATATAGCCATATTCCTTCTGGATGTCGCTCAGAATCATCATCAGGGGAGTTCTTTCCTGTGCGTATCTGTCGCAGATTTCCTGAATCTTCACGACAGCCGCTTCACTTAAACGAGCCATGTTTTTCCTCCTAATAAGCATTAGTGCACAGACACGTCAAAATTATAACGCGAATCATCCATCACGTCAACCTCTTTTTTCCCTTGTTTTGTCGTATCAGGTTCCTGATTTGTATCATCTGACATACTTCGCCAGAAAAATCACAAGGGGACGCGGCATATTTCCGCGTCCCCTTTTTCTGTCGGGTTATTCTTCTTCCTGTTCACGCTTGACCACGATGCGGACCTGATCCACTAAGATGCCGTCCACGCTGACAACGGTGACCGTCAGCGCGTCGTTGCTGAAGGAGTCGCCCTTCTTCGGGAAGCGGTCCAGCACCTCAGTGATCCAGCCGCTGAGGGTGGTGTACTCGCTTTTGAAATCCCGGGGTGTGTATTCCATCTCGCTGAAGGCATCCTCGATGTTCATGCCGCCCTGCATGAGGAACGTGTCTTCCTTGACCTCCACCACGTCCTCCGGCTCCACCTCATCGGTTTCATCGTAGATTTCGCCTACGATTTCCTCCAGAATATCCTCCATGGTCAGGATGCCCATGGTGCCGCCATACTCATCCAGTACGATTGCCATATGCGCCTGCTTTTCGCGCATTTCCCGCAGGATATCGCCTACGTTCTTTGTCATATGGACAAACATGGGCTCCAGCAGCATTTCTTCCACATTCACGGATTCCTGCGTCAGCACGCTCTTTACCAGCTGCTTGGTGGGCAGGATGCCGATGATATGGTCCCGAGTTTCCCGGTATACGGGGATGCGGGAGAAGGTCAGCGCGTCCGCATCGGCCAGCAGTTCGGAAATGGGATCCTCAATATTGTAGGCGAACATATCCACCCGGGGGATCATGATCTCGTGAGCCTCCGTTTCCCGGAATTCGATGGCGGACTTGATCAATTCGCCCTCCGCCTCGGTGATGACGCCGTCCTCCTGAATGGAGTCCACCACCAGTGCCAGCTCCTCGTCCGTAATGGCGGTTTCCCCATCCTTGGGCGTCCACAGAGGGCTCAGCGCGTCCACCAGCTTGCCCACAAGCCACACGACCGGCTTGAACAGGCGGATGAAAAACCGCATTGGCGAAGAGAACCGCAGCGCCAGCCCGTTGGCATGATCCGCCGCCAAAAGCTTCGGCATGATTTCGCCGAACACCAGCAGCATCATGGTGCAGATCAGGTCGGAATATTTGGCCAGAGCCGTTTCCATGCACAGTACGGTCACGGCGGACGTAGCCGCCACGTTCACCAGATTGTTGCCCACAAGGATTGTGGACAGGGCGGAAACATAGTCGTTCACGATTTCCCACGCGCGTGCGGCCTTCCGGCTGCCTTTCTCCGCCTCATACTTGATGCGGGGCTTGGACAAGGTGGAATAGACGATTTCCGACGCGGAGAAGAACGCAGAGCAGATTACCAGCGCCACGACGGCGCAAATTGTAAGCGTATTACTCATTTCGCCGCCTCCTCATCCGTTTGGGCGGCCCGCGCCTCTTCTTTTTCGTCCTCGTCCCAGATATCGCCCACCAATTCCTCCAGCAGGTCCTCCAGGGTAACAAGGCCCTCCGTGCCGCCCCATTCGTCTTTCACGATAGCCAGATGGTTCTGGCGGCGGCGCATTTCCTCCACCAGCGTGTGAAGGCCCATATCCGGCTTGATGTAATACGGCTTGGCCATCAGCGCCTTGACGGAAGGATACCCGTCCGGGTTCTTCAGCCGCTGCTGCAGGTATTGCTTGGTATTCAGAATGCCCACGATATGGTCCATATCGTGAATATACACCGGCAGGCGGGTATATTTTTCCCGCACGATGCGATTGAAGTTCTCCTCGTCGGAGTCCTCCAGATCCAGTCCCACAATCTTCACCCGGGGCATCAGAATCTCACTGACCTTCCTGTCCGTGAATTCCACGGCGGACTGGATCAGCTCGCTCTCGTCCGCCTCCAACACGCCCTCGTCCTCAATGGTTTCAATCATGGTGGTGAAGTCATCCTCCGTCATGGCAGGGGCATCGCCCTTGGAGCGGAAAAGCCGCTTCAGCACCTTCGACAGGCCCATGAACAGCAGGTCAACGGGTGTCAGCACAATCATCAGCACCCAAAGCGGGCCGGAAAAGAAGCAGAGTGCCTCATCGCTGCGGGCCTTGGCGATGTTCTTCGGGATTGTCTCGCTGAAAACGAAAATCAGCAGCGTCATGGCGATGGTGGAAATGGCAGAGCCCAGCTCCTGGTTCTTCACCAGGCCGATGGTCATCACCGTGGCAACGGATGCCGCCACTACATGCACCGCGTTGGTGCCAATCAGTAGCGTGATGATTGCCTTGTCAAACTTGTCCAGCACCTTGATGGCGCGTTTCGCGCCCTTCCTGTCATCATCCGCCCACGACAAAAGCCGAACCCGGCTGCAGTTGGATACAGCTGTTTCGGCTGCGGCGAATAATCCGCCGGCAATAATCAATATGAAAATCAGGAAAACCGATCGGGGAATACTGTCTGTGTCCACTTCGGACAACCCTCCTAAAGCGAAATATGTCGAAATTATAACAGACACTCCCGCAAATGTCAACAAAACGATTGAATTTTCCCCGGAAACGGAGTATACTGGTACCCGCAATCGAATAAAAGCGCCGCGTACAGGAAATACGGGCTTGCCCGTAACCGAAGGAGTAAAACTCTCAGGTGCCCCGTGACAGGGGTGGGAACCGTACCCGGCAGGACTTTGGAGAAGCCCGGGTTTCCGGGGGCCGAAGGGGCAAACGCACGCTTGTGCGCGAATCTCTCAGGCAAAAGGACAGAGTTCAGGCATTCCCTTTTCGCGCGCCTCGGGCGTGTGTTTTCAGGGGTTATGTCTGTCTGTGTTTTCTGCAAGGTCATCGGCCGAAAGGCCGGATGGCTTTTCTTATTGCAAAAAACAAAGACGGGAGACAAAACACCATGGATTGGCTGCTTCAAACGGTAAAAAACATCAACGCGACCCTGTCGGACTATCTGCTGATCATCCTGCTCATCGGCATCGGTCTGTATTTTTCCGTCCGTACCCGCTTCGTGCAGGTTCGCTGCTTCGGCGAGGGCATGAAGAAGGTATTCGGAAACGCAAAACACGTCGGCGGAAAAAGCAGGAGCGGTCTTTCTTCCTTCCAGGCCCTGACCACCGCCGTCGCGGCGCAGGTGGGTACGGGCAACATCGTGGGTGCCTGCGGCGCCATCCTGCTGGGCGGGCCCGGCGCCATCTTCTGGATGTGGGTCATCGCCTTCTTCGGTATGGCCACGATTTACGGTGAGGCGGTGCTGGCGCAGAAGACCCGCCTGGTCAAGGAGGACGGCATGGTGGAGGGTGGCCCCGTGTTCTATATCCGCAAGGCTTTCGGCGGCGCGGGTGGCAAATTCCTTGCCGGCTTTTTCGCAGTCGCCGCCACCCTGGCGCTGGGCTTCATGGGCTCTATGGTGCAGTCCAATTCCATCGCCGCCGCCTGCAACACCGCCTTCGGCATTCCCGGCTGGGTGACCGGCCTGCTGGTGTCCGCCGCAGCCGCGTTCATCTTTATCGGAGGCGTACAGCGCATCGGATCCGTCACGGAAAAGATGGTCCCCCTGATGGCCTTCCTTTACATCATCGGTTCTCTCATTGTGCTGGTCTGCCGTATCCGCTACATTCCCGAAACCTTCGGCATGATTTTCCGCTACGCCTTCCAACCCCAGGCCATTCTGGGCGGCGCGATGGGCATGGGGCTGAAGCAGGCCATCAGCCAGGGCGCCAAGGGAGGTCTGTTCTCCAATGAGGCCGGTATGGGCTCCACCCCTCACGCCCACGCCCTGGCCAATGTATCCTGCCCCCACGAGCAGGGCGTTGTGGCCATGATTGGCGTGTTCATCGACACCTTCGTCGTGCTGACCATGACCGCGCTGGTGGTCATTTCCACCCTCTACGCCGGCAACGGCGTGCTTGCGTCCGGCTCCGCCGCAGGCGTGGACAAGACCAACATGGCGCAGCTTGCCTTCTCCGGTATTTTCGGCAGCTTCGCCGGGAACGGTTTTGTGGCGGTGTGCCTGCTGTTCTTCGCCTTCTCCACCATTCTCGGCTGGAACCTGTTCGGGCGCATCAATTTCCGGTATCTGTTCGGCAAAAAGGTCACGAAGATCTATTCCATCATCTCCGTGATTTTCATTTTCCTGGGTTCCCTCCTGTCCAGCGACCTGGTATGGGAGCTGACGGACATGTTCAACAACGTAATGGTGATTCCCAACGCGATGGCGCTCTTCGCCCTGGGTTCCCTTGTGGCAGCGGAGGCCGCGCAGCACCGGAAAAAATAACGCTGTCACCGCCATATAACGAAATATTACGCTACAGCAAAGCCCGCCGAAGAAGGATTCGTTTCCTCTTCGGCGGGCATTTCGTATTTCAGCAAACCAGGAGTATATTATTCTACCGTTTCACCGTGAATATGCACCCGGCATTCATCGGGGCACATGGCGTCAAAGCATTTTGCGCGGACATTCCCGTAATCGAGCTCCGCCCCGTTTTTCAGCGCGTATACCGAAGGATAAATCACATTCCACAGCTCATGACACAGCGGCGGGCACAAATCGTCAACAATAAAGGTATCACCTTTTTTTACATATCCGCATCTGCATCTGCTTTCCGTTACGGTCAGTTTTACTTTGCTCATAGTATTCATCCAATTCGATCTTACTTATCCGTTATTTTCTCAGTCCCTTGGGATAGTGGTTTTTCATTTGTCCGCCGCTGATTTTGCCAAAGCCCAGCGGCAGTCCGTCATACGTTGCCACACACCAGCCTGACACATCGGAAGAAGTGTCGATTGTCTCGCCGTGAAGCCACTTCATACCCTCGTCTCCGGTCAGCTCCACCCTGGGGAAGGGAGGTAGCGTCATGGCCCAGGCGTGATCCGGCGTGAAAATATTGCCCCTTATCTCGCCCAGTTGTAAGCCGGCCCGCAATACCCGCAGGCCGCGGACAGGCAGCAGCGGCGGCACCAGTACGGCCTTACCGCCCAGCATACCGTTTGGCGCTGATACGCCTTTGGGGGCGACCTTCGCGAAGGCTGAAAGCAGCGCCTTGTCCGGCGCGGGCAGCACCGTCCCCCGCTCCGTTGTTTTCCCGTCCCCCTCCAGGCGGCGGAAGCAGGCCACAAAATGCCCTTCGCCGCGAATCAGATGAGGCCACAGCTTGGTCATATTGGGCGCCATGGGCGCAACACCCGGCAGCGTGAAGGGAAGCGGCTCGAAATCCGGGTGGGCGGCCAGGAATTTTTCCGCAGTATTCTCGTCCTCCTCGCTGTTCAAAGTGCAGGTGGAGTACGTCAATCTTCCGCCGGGGCGGACCATCTTCGCAGCCTCGTTCAGGATTTCCAGCTGGCGTTGGGCGCACCCGATGGGGGAAGCGGTTGTCCACTCCGTCCGTGTTTCCGGATGGCGGCGGAACATGCCCTCGCCGCTACAGGGGGCATCCACCAGCACGGCGTCAAATGCGCCCGGCCAGAGCCGCGCCAGGGTGGGCGGGTCGCTGTTCACCACAAGCGCGTTGGCAACGCCCATCCGCTCCAGATTGCGGCTCAGAATCGCCGCCCGGTTCGGCACGATTTCATTGGATACCAGCAGGCCCTCCCCCATCATGCGCCCTGCGATTTGGGTGGATTTCCCGCCCGGCGCGGCGCACAAATCCAGCACCGTTTCTCCCGGCTGCGGTTTCAGCGCGGCCACCGCCGCCATGGCGCTGGGCTCCTGAATATAGAATCCACCCGCCTCGTGCAGCAATCCCGCACCCAGCAGACTGTCATTGTTCAGATACAGGCCGTCCTTTTCCCACGGGACAAACCCGTCCGTCTCCCCCTCCGGCAGACGGCAGGGCTTGAGCGGATTCAGCCGCAGGCCACGGACATAGGGTGCCTCATAGCTTGCCAAAAACGCCGAAAGCCCCTCCCGGAGAAGGGGCGCCATTTCCTCCCGAAATCCCTCGGGAAGGGGTGGAATCGTTTCGTTATACGTTGTCATACTTCATCAATCGTCCCGGTAATCCGGGTTGTTCATCCATTTGTCCGCGCGGCGGCGGGTATGCACGTGGCGGTGTTCCTCCTCCGGCCGCATCCCGGTAACGGGCTGCACCGCGACCGTCTTGTCCTCCGGGGGAACATCCTCCGGCATGGGGGGAAGCGCCTCCTCCGCCGGGTTGGCGACCTCGCCCACAGGCTCAAGGTAGCCCTCCGTAGGAAGTTCCGGATCCGGATACCGGCCGGCACGCATTCTTTGCAGCCGGGCACGCCAGACCTTGTCCGGTCGCCAGCGGAAAAACCACACGGCCCGGTCAATCGCGATGCCCGCCAGCAGCAGAATCACGGTGATGGCAAACCAATGATCCCCCAGGCTCTTCACGCTGCCGCCCAAGTCGGACAGGTGATCCCATACCGTGCGCGCCAGCGTCTTGAACCAGCCCATCAGCACGTTATATAGGCTGTCTGCAAAGCCGTTCAAGCTGTTTCCTCCTTATTGACCGATATCCTCCGCCGGGCCGATTTCCACCGCAACCGTCACAGTCGTGGTACTCATGTAGGACACATTGTCCGGTCTGGACAGGGCCAGATTTACGGTAAACGGCACGCTGCGCCCGGTCAAATCCACAGAGCGGGCGGTGAAAAGTGTGTCGATGGTATCCAGAATCTCCTGACTCGCGGCGATGGTCACGGAGGAGGGCGTGACGGTCACGTTCTTTACCTCATAGCCGTCAGCCGTTGTTCCCACCATCAGCGCCAGCTGGGACAGGGGCACGGTGCGCTTGGGCAGGTAGTTCATTTCGGCGATGATGCTGTCAATGTATACGCCCTCGCCGGTCACCGTCATCAGGGAATCGTCCACCGGATTTCCGGCGGAATCAGTCAGCATCAGCGGCACGCTGAGGCGGCGGCTGCCTTCATCCTCGCCCATGGCGGACAAATCGATAACCGCCACCGCGGAAGCTACACCACTCACCTGCCCGGCAGGCCCGCTGACGGCCACCATGGACGGAGAAAGGGTAGGTGTGGAAATATACCAGTCACCCGCCGCTTCGCCTACGGTCTGCACGCGGACGGGAATCCTGTACCGGGTGATATAGCGGTCCACCGTCACCTCCACGCTGCTTTGGCTCAGTTCTGTTACGGAGCCTGATGCCGTGGAGGAGGATGTCGTAATGGGTACGGTCTGCACCCCTTCGGCGGAAATCTTGCTCACATCAATGCGGGGGTTGTAGGTGGCGGCGCTCACATCGCGGTAGCGCCCCTGTGGAACGCTGACCTGCATGCGGACGGCGGGCAGATTATTCAGCCCGTCCACAATGATATAGCCGTTGCGCTGCAATGTATCCGTGCCCGTAACGGCAACCGGCACATTGCTGAAGGAGCGGGTGCGGGTCACGGTGCTGTCCTGCATAATCAGCACAGTCCAGATTACGACGGCAATCAGCACCGCCAGAATCTTCATGGCCAGGTTATGGCGCAGGGTATGCTTTACCGCGCCTCCGATTGCCCGAAGCTTTTCACTCATTGCCGCTTCCTCCTTCCTTTTTGCGCAGGAAGGACGGCATCAGGCCGCCCAGCACAGACTCCTGCTGCAGATAGATGGGAGCCAGCAGCTTGCGGATGGCATCCCCGTCCAAATGGCGGTACAGCTTGCCGCCCTTGGCGGCGGAAATAATGCCTGTTTCCTCGGATACAATCAGCACCAGCGCATCGGTGTTTTCGCTGATTCCCAGGCCCGCGCGGTGACGGGTACCCAGGTCGCGGCTGATGCCGTTGTCTTCGGACAGCGTCAGGATGCAGGCGGCCGCCTTGACGGTCTCATCCCGAATCACGACGGCACCGTCATGAAGGGGCGTATTCGGTTCAAAAATGTTTTCCAGCAGCGGGGCGGAAATCCGGGCCTCCAGCGCGGTACCCGTTTCGATGACGTCCTTCATGCCTACCTTTTGCTCGAACACAATCAGTGCGCCAACGCGGCGGCGGGACAAGCGGGTCAGGCAGGAAACGATTTCCTCTACGATGCGGTTGCCCTCGGTGGTGCCGGTAGCCTTGCCGTGCAGCTTGATGCGGGAGCCGATTTGCTCCAGCGCACGGCGAAGCTCCGGCTGGAAGAGAATCACCAGCAGCAGCACGCCGTTGTTGAGCAGTGTTTTCAGAATCCAGTTCAGGGCGGTCAGGCCAAGCAGATTGCTGAGCCAACTGATCAGCAGCAAAATGAGCAGGCCCTTGATGACGGCGCTGCCCCGGGTCTCCTTCGTCAGCACCAGCAGTTCGTACACGATAAACGCGACAAGCAGGATGTCGATAATATCCGACACCTGCGCGCTGGTCACCACGTTCAGGACCATATCCTTGATTTGCTCCCACAATGCCGCCAAGACCGTTCACCCCCGCGTTTTCCCGACAATGGTTACAGTATACACATTCTTTTGTGAAAATGGAATGGAGAAAATGAAAACTTTTTGCAAACAGCGGGAAAGAATCAATCCAGATTCCGCACCGTTACGCTACCGAAGCCGTCCTGCTTCGTCTCCATCGTTTCACCGCTCGCCAGCACCACGGTCTTGCCGTCCATATTCAGCTCCGTTTTTCCCATGAAGCCGAAGCGGAACAGCGGATGAACGCCGTTCTTTTCCAGCACGCGGGGGCAGGACAGATTGGTAAAGGTCATGGACTTGGGGTTTGTTTCAAAGGTGATGCACTCCCGGCCCTTGCCCATGCCCGCGTACCACAGCTCCACGTTTTCAAACGTGATATCCCACATATTGCCCACGCCGTTGGGGTAATTCTTCAATTCCGGAATCGGGTCCGCGCAATGGCGTGCCGCGTCCAGGTTGATGCCGTGCATGCGGTAGCCGATGCGGAGATTGCGGAAATGGATATCGCTGATCTCCTGCTCCACGCTCAGCAGCCGGACGCCGGTAAAGCAGTGCTCCGCCTGCACGTTTTCCACCGTCATGTGGCGGATGGGCAGCGCCTTCATGCCCCAGTTATGGGCATACCAGAACACATCGTCCGCGTTGAACGCCACCAGATCGTCGCCCAGGGAGCCGGGCTCCGCCCAGATGTTGCGGATGCGGCCGTTTTCGCTGCCGCCGCCCACGTGGATGCCGTCCTGGCAGCCGGGCGTCCGCGTACCCTCAAAGCGGATATTATCCAGCAGGAAATCCCGTACCTCGCCCAGGCGGATATAGTAGCAGATGCCGTCGCGGAGGCGCATGTTGGTCATGGACAGATTCTTCACATTGTTGAAGGTGAACATCAGGCCCACAAAATCATTGTCCTTGTAGGATTCCCGCACGTTCACATCGCACCGGCCGTCCCACACCCCGCCGGAAAGGGAGATATCCTCGTTGCCGTTTTCCGCGTCCGCGTTGCGGAACATGCAGTAGTCGCGGAAGCCGCCGGGATTGGCGAAAATGACCGCCTCCGCGTCCGCCAGAACGTGGGCGTGGCTGGGCAGGAGGACCGTATGGTCCAGACGGTACATGCCCCGGGGCAGGTAAAGATCCAGCACACCCGCGGCAAACGCCTTTTCAAACGCGCAAGAAAGATTGCCGGCGCCGGTATTCTCCGCGCCGAACTCCAGAATGGAAGTATATTTTTCGCTCATTGCCAAACCCGCCTTCATCTCTTTCGCCGCGGCAGGAAAAGCGGTCTCCTCCCGGAAGACCCGTTCCCGCGCGGACTGGCATCATTATACCACGCCGAAGGGGAAAAAAACAAGGAACAAATCCCCTGAAAAGCAAAAAACTCCCCGGCATTTTCAGCCGGGGAGGAAAGGTTTCACAGGAGAAGCTTACTGGGCCTTTTTCTTGCTCAGCAGGATGTTGGTCAGGATGCCCAGAATCAGGGCACAGGCAACCTCGGTCAGGGTCACGGCGCCGAAGGACACGCTCAGGCCGCCCACACCGGCGATCAGGATGACGGAGACCACGAACAGGTTGTGGTTGTCGCCCAGGTCAACGGTCTGGATCATCTTCAGGCCGGAAACGGCGATGAAGCCGTACAGGGCGATGCAGACGCCGCCCATGACGCAGTTGGGGATGGTGGCCAGGAAGGTGGTGAAGGGCGCCACGAAAGCGGCAACCAGGCACAGGATGGCGGTGGCCAGGATGGTCACAACGCTGGCGTTGCCGGAGATGGCCACGCAGCCCACGGACTCACCGTAGGTCGTGTTGGGGCAGCCACCGAAGAACGCGCCGGCCATGGAGCCTACGCCGTCGCCCAGCAGGGTGTTGTGCAGGCCGGGGTTGGTCAGCAGGTCACGTTCGATGATGGAGGACAGGTTCATATGGTCGGCGATGTGCTCAGCGAATACAACGAAGGCAACAGGCACATAGGCAACCGCGATGGTGGCGACGTAGGCGGGGGTCAGGTCGCCCAGACCCTTGAAGGCGTTCACGAAGGTGAACTCGGGAATCCACTGCATGTTGGAGAACTTGGAGAAGTCGATAATCATCAGGGCCTGGGCTCCGGTCAGAGTGCCCAGCACGGTGAAGATGGCGGCCACGGCGTAGCCGGCGCAGATACCGATTACGAAGGGAATCATCTTCAGGAACTTCTTGCCGTATACGGAGCAGGCCATGGTCACACCCAGGGTCACCAGGCCGCACACGATGGCCAGGTACTCGGAGCCGCCGGCGGTGGCGGTCTTCAGGTCGCCTACCGCGTTGCCGGCCAGGGACAGACCGATGATGGCAACGGTGGGCCCAATGACAACGGCGGGCATCAGCTTCTTAATCCAGCCGGTGCCGCTCTTCTTCACAACCAGAGCGATGACCACATAGACCAGGCCGGCGAAGATGGCGCCCAGCAGCAGGCCGGTGTAGCCCAGCAGGGTGTTGGCGGTAGCGCCGGCGAAGGCGGTGAACATGGAGCCCAGGAAGGCGAAGGAGGAGCCCAGGAATACGGGGCTCTTGAACCGGGTGAACAGCAGATAAACCAGGGTGCCGATGCCGGCGCCGAACAGGGCGGCGGACTGGCTCATGCCGTTGCCCACGATGGCGGGCACGGCGATGGTGGCAGCCAGGATGGCCAGCATCTGCTGCAGGGCAAATACCAGCGTCTTGGAGAAGGAAGGCTTGTCTTCCACATTGTAAACCAGCTTCATGGTAAGTTCCTCCTGTTGTCGAATGCTATTGTATGTATCAGCGGCATTGCCGCGGATTACCGGAATCAGATGTCATAAAGCGCCACGGACATTTCGCCGTCGTACTCCGGCAGACGAACCGCGATGACCTCGTTGTGGGAGGTGGGCACGTTCTTGCCCACGAAATCCGCCCGGATGGGCAGCTCCCGATGGCCGCGGTCGACCAGGATGGCCAGCTGTACCTGCTGGGGGCGGCCCAGTTCAAACGTGGCCTCGATGGCAGCGCGGACCGTGCGGCCCGTATAGAGCACATCGTCCACCAGCACCACCCGCTTCCCGGTGATGTCGCAGGGAATGGAGGTAGAGCGGACCGGAATCATTTCCCCGATCAGCGTCAGGTCGTCCCGGTAGCGGGTGATATCCATCTCGCCCACCGGCACCTGCGTGCCTTCAATGCCGCGGATATTCTCCGCCAGCATTCTGGCCAGCGGGACCCCTCGGCGGCGGATGCCGACCAGAATCAGGTTGTCCGCGCCGTCATTGCGCTCGATAATCTGATGCGCGATTCGCATCATCGCCCGCTGAATGGCGTTTTCGTCCATGATTTGTGCCTTTTCCCGCACCGTTGAGGCCCTCCTTTTCAGCAAAAAAACTGCCCGTCCGCAAAGCAGAAGGGCAGTAGAACATACTGCAGCAAGTCATCGCCAACCTTCTCAGCCTCACGGGACCGATCTTAAAGGGAAGCACCATTGGTCATACTATCACAGTTCTGTAGTGATGTCAACTGTTTTTTGTCCCGATTTCCCATTTTTCTTTCCGTTTTTTCCTCACGCACCCTGTTTCTTGACACTCCGCTCCGGCGCGGTTATAATATGTATGAGTCTCGCGAAGGACAACCAAGGAGGAAATACCATGCCCGCGTCCCGGACGCTGTTCGGCTTCATTCCCATGTACCCTCTGCTGATTGTGACAGGCGTGCTGTGCGCCCTGTTTCTCTCCTCAAAGGAGGAAAAGCGGCTTTCCCTTCCCCGCGATACCGCCATCGACCTTGTACTGGCAGCGCTTCCCGCGGGCATCGTTGGCGCCCGGCTGTACTATGTGGTCTTTGCCTGGGAGCTGTACCGGGACAATCCCCTTTCCGTCCTGTATATATGGGAGGGCGGGCTGGCCATCTACGGCGGCATCATCGGCGGGATCATTGCCGTGCTGCTCTGCGCCCGCCGCAAAAAGCTGCCCTTTCCCCTGTTGCTGGACCTGATTATCATCGGCGTACCTTTTGCGCAGGCCATCGGCCGCTGGGGCAACTTCTTCAACATGGAGGCCTACGGCAGGGCGGTGTCTGTCCCCGCGCTGTGCTTCTTTCCCCTGTGTGTCTTCATTCCCGCGGACGGAACATGGCACATGGCCACGTTCTTTTACGAATCCTGCTGGGATCTGCTGGTATTCTGCTGCCTGTGGTGCTTCCGGAAAAAGAAAAAGCGCCGCGGAGACCTGTTTTTGTGGTATGTGCTGCTCTACGGCGCCGGGCGCTGCCTGATTGAGGGCCTTCGTACCGACAGCCTGATGATGGGCAGCCTGCGCGTTTCCCAATTACTTTCCCTGCTGGCCTGTTTGGCCGTGCTTGCGGTATTCCTGCTCCGGGCCGCGAGGAACGGACATCCGCGGCTTCTGCTGCTGGCGCTTCCCGCGCTGTTGCCCGCCGTGTTCCCTTTCACCTGCGTTGCGTATCCATTGCTGGGCGTTTTGCCCTACCGATATAATATGGAGGAACCGATATGAGAAACCTGACGATGATGACCGACCTGTACGAACTGACCATGATGTATGGCTACTTCAAGTACAACATGCATCATAACAAGGCCGTGTTTGACGTATTCTACCGCAAGCAGGGCGATGTAACCGCCCGTGCGGTGGCGGCCGGCCTGGAGCAGGCGGTGGAGTATGTGAAGAACATCCGCTTCACGGAGGACGACCTCGAATACCTCCGTTCCCTGAACCTGTTTGACGAGCCGTTCCTGAAGGAGCTGTCCACGTTCCGTTTCACCGGCGATATCGATGCCGTGCCGGAAGGCACCATCGTGTTCCCGGGCGAGCCCATCGTGCGGGTCATCGGCCCCATCATGGAGGCCCAGTTCCTGGAGACCACGCTGCTCAACATCATCAACCACCAGACGCTGATTGCCACCAAGGCCGCCCGCGTCTGCCAGTCCGCCGGCGGCGGCAGTGTGCTTGAGTTCGGCCTGCGCCGCGCCCAGGGCCCCGATGCCGGTATTTACGGCGCCCGTGCCTCCATCATCGGCGGCTGCGCCTCCACCAGCAATGTGCTGACCGGCCAGTTGTTTGACGTGCCCGTGGGCGGCACCCATGCCCATTCCTGGGTCATGTCCTTCCCCTCCGAATTGGAAGCCTTCCGCGCCTACGCCCGCATTTTCCCCAACAGTTGTATGCTTTTGGTCGATACCTACGACACCCTGAAGTCCGGCGTTCCCAATGCCATCAAGGTATTCAATGAACTGCGCGCCGATGGGTTTGAGCCCGTGGGCATCCGTCTGGACAGCGGCGACCTGGCCTACCTGAGCCGCACCGCCCGCAAGATGCTGGACGATGCCGGCTTCCCCAAGGCAAAGATCTGCGCCTCCGGCGACCTGGACGAGGAGGTCATCTGGGACCTGAAGGCCCAGGGCGCCTGCATCGACATTTGGGGCGTCGGGACTAAGATGATTACCAGCGCCGACAATCCCGCACTGGGCGGTGTATACAAGATGAGCGCCGAAATCGTGGACGGCGTGGTGTATCCCCGCATCAAGATTTCCGAAAACCCGGTCAAGATCACCAATCCCGGCATCAAGACGCTGTACCGTATCTATGACAACTACACCGGCATGGCGCTGGCGGATCTGATTGCCCTGGAAAGCGAGCAGTACGATGAGAACCAGCCCCTGACCATTTTCGACCCGGAAAACACCTGGAAGAGCATGACGCTGACCAACTACTCCATGCGCCGGCTGCTTGTGCCCATTTTCCGCAACGGCGTATGCGTGTACGAATGCCCCAAGCTGATGGACATCGCCGCCTATGAAAAGGAAGAGGACGGCACCTTCTGGGAGGAGTACAAGCGTCTCCACCTGCCCCACCGCTACAAGGTGGACCTTTCGAAGCCCCTGTACGACCTGAAGCAGGAGCTGCTGAACACCTACCATAAGAGTCAGGAAAAAGAAGGCAAATAAGCCGTAAAAAAGAGGAGCCCCCATGCCCACCACACCGGCGAAAAACCTGCTGTACCGTTCCGTCCTGGCGCTGACGAAGCAGCCGCCCTACCCGGCGGCTGACCCGATCACGCGCGTTTTGAAGCGGAACCGTGTCGCGGGCGGATGCGTACAGGTGATCCGGCAGGGGGCTTTTTCCGACCTTTTCGTTCGCGGTATCCGCAATGAAAAAGGCGACGCCGTTACCGCGGACACCGTATTCCGTCTGGCTTCCGTAACCAAGATGGTCTGCGCCATGGCGTGCCTGCGGCTGGAAAAGCAGGGCGTGCTTGACCTCGAAGAAGATACCGCGGCGGCCCTGGGCATCACGTTTTCCCGGCCGCTGACCGTGCGTGCTCTCCTGTCCCATACCTCCGGCATAGTGGACACCGACGGCCACGGGGAACCGCTGGATAAGGTACTGGCCAGGACGCAGTTCTGCGATGCGCCCTTCCGCTACAGTAACCTGGGCGCGGGCATCGTGGGCAGCTTTCTGGAGGTAAAAACAGGAAAATCCATTGAAACAATCGTTCGGGAGCAGGTGCTGGCTCCCTGCGGGGCAAACGGCTCCTTCTCCGTTTGGGGTCAGGCCGCCGACTGCCACCGGGTGCTGCCCGGCGGTTGGAAGTCCTTCCGGCCCGGCGATATTTCCTCCCCCGATCCGCTGCGCCACTACGAATACGGCGCAGGCAGTCTGTTCATGACCGTGGGCGATCTGTCCCGCGTCACGCTGTCGCTGATGAAGGATGACGCTCTCCTGTCCCGCATGCGCGAACTGCATGTGCCCTACGGCGTATCCGGCTTCTGGCACGGGCTGGGGCTGCTGCAGGTGGAGGACCCCATGCTGTACCCCCGTCCCCTGTACGGACATCAGGGCTTTGCCTACGGCGCCGTGAACGGCGTGTTCTTCGACCCGGAAACCGGGGACGGCATCATTTCCCTCAACTGCGGCGCGTCGGAAGCCCGTACCGGGCGCATGGCGGTACTCAACCGCGGCCTGATTTGCGCCGGAATGGGAGGCAGGCCGTGATGAACGATGTGACGTGTGTGATCCGCGAAAAGCGCCATTTCAAGGTCACGCTGGACGAAACCGATACCTTTCTGGTACCGTGGAGCCTGTTTGAGGAGCGACCCCTGTCCGAGGGCGATACGGTGGACGGCGAGGAGTACAAAAACTGGCTGACGGTTCACCAGTACCGCTACGCCATGAAGGTCGCGGGTGATTATCTGTCCAAGTCCGGCCACTCCAGCCGGGATGTGTACGACCGGATTCTGCGGGCGGGCTGCCTGCCGGATACGGCGGAGCTGGTGGTCTATAAGCTGCAGCAATTAGGCTACCTGAACGACGCAGAATACGCCGCGGCCATCATCGCCTCCCGCACCGGGCGGCAGTACGGCAAAAACCGGATCCGCATGGAGCTGCGCCGGAAGGGACTGGATGAGGAAACCGCCCGGGAGGCGCTGGAAAACACGGACGAGGACATTCTGCGGAAAAACGCCGTTGCCCTGGCGGAAAAGTTGCTGCACAAGCACCGGGGCGAGGAACCCTTCAACGCGCGGCGCAAGGTGCTTGCCGCGCTGGTACGCCGCGGATACTCCTGGGACGAGGCCAAGGAAGCCGTCGAAAGCGTCAAAACCGACGAGGAATAAAACCCGGAAAAAGGCGATTTGCATTTTTTCCGGGTTTCGCATATAATGAAGAATGTACCATTATAGACC
>JAZUDA010000318.1:0-12507 GCA_045639455.1 Clostridia bacterium
CACAATACCCGCCCAGGAGCCCACGATGATATCATACACAATCCACAGGGGAGAATTGATTGCCATTCCGGTGAGGCGGATTTTACGGCCGTCATGGGTGTAGCCGCCCACGGTCGCGGCAATATTCGCGGCCACGGGAAGAACGGAAACCCAGCCGGACCAAGTAACGACCATCGCTGCCAGCTGCAGCGCGCAGATGATGCCGCACATGGTCTTGCTTTTCAGAAAATCGTTTTTGCTGCCCAGGCAAAGGGAGCGCACCATATTCAGGATATAGCTGATTCCGCCCGTCACCGCCCCCAGCAGAATGAGGTGAGTGGTATAGCAGAGGTAGGAAAGGAACTGAACCCGGAAAAGATTCTGATTCTTTTTACACTGGTAGGACAGAAAATAGAAAATCGTCCCGCCAAAGCCAATCATCTGAATCAAAAAATTACTCATCGAATCCATTGCTCCTTTGCAAACCGTGGCCGCGAAGCCGGACATGAAACCGCCCACCATTGTAGCACAGCAGGCAGACGTTTGTCGAGGCCTTCGCCGCCAACTCCGCGGGGACGGGCAATCGTGAGGAAAGCGATCTTGCAGGCATGAAGCGAACATGCTATAATCCGGGTTGAAAAAAATCCCGGGAGGCTGCCATGGACGGAAATCTGGTCTTCTCAAAAGAAGTGGATATGTCGGTATTGCGGGAGGGGTTCTCCATCCCGGAACGGATGCTGCCCATGTTTTTCGGTCAGTTGGGGTTCCGGCTGAACCACGGTGAAAAGCGTCCCATCCGGCTGCTGATTGACGGCGTACCATATCAGGCAAAGCTGATCAATCAGGCTTTTAATCAGGAAAAGTATCCCACTCACGGGGACGTGGTGCAGATACGGTACAACAAAGAGTTGGCCAGCCTCCTGCGGGAGAAATTCTCCGCAACCCTGCAGCGCCTGCAGAACGGTCAGACCCCGATTCCCGTCGAGGAGCGGGAAACGCTGTGCCTGTACGCCACGCCTGTGGAGGGCGACCTGCTGGCGGATTGCGTGACCGCCGGTGAAAGCGCTCAGGCCGCCGCGGAGCTTCGGCAGCTGGACGAATGGAGCGCCGAGACCGCCGTGGACAGCACCGCTTCCATTGTGCTTTCCACCGGCACGCGGAAGATTCGCCGCCTGTCCAGGAGCATCGGCGACAGTTTGAAACAACTTTACGATTGCCGCTGTCAGATTTGCGGGCAGAAAATCGGCGAGCCGTACGGCTCCCGCCTGATTCACGCCCACCATATTGATTACTTCATTCGCAGCCTGAATAACGACGCGGACAATATCCTCATTGTCTGTCCGAACCACCACGCCGTCATCCATGACCGCAACCCGGAGTTCATCCGTGCGGACAAAATCTACCGCTACCCCAACGGCTACACCGAGGGGCTGAAACTGAATAAGCACCTATGAAAAAAAGGGAGACCGTTTCGAATGTGAAACGGCCTCCCTGCTTGTTCCGGGGAAATCAATTATATTTGGGCAGCCAGCCTTCGTGGGCCTCGATCAGGGCGTCGCACAGGGCAACGGTGTCGTCGATGGACAGCTCGCTCTGGGTATGGGGATCCATGAGCGCGGCCTGATAGATGTAGTCCTTCTTCAGCGTACGCGCGGCCTCGATGGTCAGCAGCTGCACGTTGATATTGGTGCGGTTCAGCGCGGCGCACTGCTCCGGCAGGTTGCCCGCGTAGGTGGGGGTCACGCCGGACGCGTCCGCGATACAGGCCACCTCCACGCAGGCGTTGGCGGGCAGGTTGGGAATCAGGCCGGTATTGAGCACGTTGCCGCCAAACTTGTAGGGCTCGTTGGTCACCATGGCCTCCATGATGTGGCTGGCGTACTCGCGGGAGCGCACGTGGGTCAGGTGGGGATTGGCAATCAGCTCGTCACGGCGCTGTTCCCACTCGGCAATCTGCTTGATGCAGCGGCGGGGATACTCGTCCAGCGGAATGTTGAAGCGGTCGATCAGCTCCGGATACTTATCCTTGATGAACCAGGGGGTGTACTCCGCGTTGTGTTCGCTGGATTCGGTTACGTAGTAGCCGAAGCGCTTCATGATTTCGTAGCGCACCATGTCGGTATGCTTCTCGGTGCGCGCGGCGGCACGACGCTTGATTTCCGGGTACAGGTCGTTCCCCTGCTCGTCCTTAATCTCCAGCAGCCAGGCCTGGTGGTTAATGCCCGCAATCTTGGTCTGCATGGTGTCGCGCCATTCCATGCCCAGGCCCTCCAGCAGCTTGGGCGCGCAGACCTGCACGGAGTGGCACAGGCCCACAGTCTTGATGGGGGTATAGCGCTGCATATACCCGGACAGCATGCACATGGGATTGGTATAGTTCAGGAACCAGGCATTGGGACAAACCTCCGCCATGTCCTTGGCGAAATCGTCCATCACGGGGATGGTACGCAGGGCGCGGAAAATACCGCCGATGCCCAAGGTATCCGCGATGGTCTGCTTCAGGCCGAACTTCTTGGGTACCTCGAAGTCCGTCACGGTGCAGGGCTCGTACAGACCCACCTGAATGGCGTTCACCACGAAGTCGGCGCCGCGCAGGGCGTCCTTCCGGTTCTCCACACCGCAGTACTGCTCGATTTTCGCCTTGTTGCCCAGGTTATTGCTGATGGCGCTCAGCATCAGGTAGGACTCGCTGAGCCGCTTGGGGTCGATATCGTACAGGGCAATGACGCTGTCCTCCAGGGCGGGGGTCATCATGCTGTCGCCCAGTACGTTCTTGGCAAAGATGGTGGAGCCGGCGCCCATAAATGTAATCTTAGGCATTTGATGTCATCTCCTACTGTTTATTTCCGCAATGGATTCTACCTGTATCATACCCGCAAACCGCGAAAAATGCAAGCGCGGATTTCCGCGAAACGCAACATATCTCCATGTTTCCGGCGTTTTCGCACATATTTCCATATCACGTTTATTTCTCCACCCGCTCCAGCGTGGCTTTGTAGATATAGGAGCCGTTGGAGTAGAAGGAGAGGTACACATCGTCCCCGATATGACACATATCCTCAATTTCCTGATAGGCCATCACGGGGATCTGGTTCACAAAATTGCCGTCCCAGTCGTACACCTGTATGCGAACCTCGCTCTTGTCATCCCGGTTCTGGACAAAGTAGATATACTTGTCATCGCAGTCGCTGCCCTGCCTTGCCAGGCCGGGATTTTTCAGCTGATGGCGGGACAGCACGTTGAACTCCCCGTCTGTAATCACAAACGTGGTGCCCACCTGCCCAACCATGTACCGGTCCGACACCTCGTCATACGCCACGGCATACGCCCGGAAGGGCAGCTCCCGCGTGAAGCAGGTCATGGTTTCCGGGTCCGTAAAGGTGAGCAGCTTGCCGTTCGGGCTTGTGTTGGCGCTGACAAACAAACCCAGGCGGTCGTTCCACGTCAGGTCGTTGCAGTGCTCCACGGGGATATCGTACCGGGTCTCCGCCACTTCCCACGTTTCCGGGCTCAGCTTCCAGAAGGAGCCCATACCGGTGGTCTTGCTTTCCAAATCGGTATAGATCCACGTCCCGTCCGAGGCCATGCCCTGCTGCACCCGGTACCCCGGATGCTCGTAGGAGCGCTCACCGTTGAGCCGCTTCACCTTTTCCAGTGTGATCACATAGGAATCCGTGCTATTGATATCCCGGAAGGACACCTGCTCCGCCATCGCGCCGCAAAACAGCGTCAGCGAAAGCAGAACAAGGCAGAGGATTCGTTTGAGCAGACGGTTATCGCGCATTTTACTACCTCACATCTGACACGCGGGCATACCGCGTAAAAAAGGAGAGCCGCCTTGCGGCGGCCCCCCGAAAATGGGAATTACAGCTCGTGATGATACAGCTTGTTGAAGAAATCGACGTAGAAGTCGTAGCCGTAGGTGTTCAGGCCGGCCTTGAAGGCTTCCCAGTTCGCATCGGTCACGCCATTCTTCACGGCATCGGCAACATACTGCTTCACATAGTTCCCCAGACCGTCGGTAGTGAAGTCATATTCTTCCTGCGCGTCGGCGGGAACGATGTCAGAGACCATAGCGGGAGCGAACAGACCGTTGGCGTCCAGCTGCAGCATGGTCACATAGCGCTGGGTGCCCCAGCCTTCCAGGTATTCCACATCGTAGGACTCAGCATGGGGGCACAGAGGTCCGTTGTTCACGTAGCCAACGGTGTTGCCGCCGGTGTAGGTCTTGCCGACCAGGTTTTCATAGCCCCACTCGACCAGACGCTCGTCGGTGACTTCCTCAACGTTTGTGCCGCCGCGGAAGTTGTAGTCATCGCCGTCCCAGTTCCAGAACAGCTCGCGCTCGCCGTTGGTAACGGTCAGAGCCATTTCGGGATCAGACCAGTAGTTCCAGACTTCCAGAGCCTTGTCCACGTTCTTGCAATCCTTGGTGACGATGAAGCCGTTACGGGAAGCGCGAACTTCCTTGGCCTTGTACATACGGGCTTCGTAGCCGTCAGCGGCGGGAGTCATGAAGCCGGTGATGTTCAGGAAGTCTTCAGCCTCGGTGATGTAGTTGCAGGGACCCCAGCCGATGAAGAAGCCGACCTTCATGGAGTTCAGGTTGGCAGCCCACTGGTCGTAAGTCTGGGTGAAGCCGTCAACGGAAACCAGACCTTCGTTGACCAGCGTGTTGGCATAGGTCAGGAAGTCACGGTAGCCCTGGGTATCCACGGCGCTGATAACATCGCCTTCATCGGTGATGTTGTAGAAGATATCAGCGGTAACGGGCTGGCCGAACATCCAGGCCAGGAACTCGATCTTGGAGGCAAAGAACTCTTCGCAGAAGTCGAAGGGGATCTCGTTGGTGGGATCGCCGTCGCCGTCAGCATCCTGCTCCTTGAAGGCGCGCAGAACGTTCAGTAGCTCTTCGGCGGTGGTGGGGATCTCCAGGTTCAGGTTATCCAGCCAGGTCTTGTTGATATAGTAGATACCAACGTCGGTGGTGTGCATGTAGCTGGTCAGATAGCCGGAAGGCAGAGAATAGATGTTGCCGTCCGGATAGGTCATGTAGCTGACCCAGTCGGTGATGTACTGATCGTACACAGCGGCAGCATTGGGAACCTTCGCGCGGATTTCTTCCTCGGTGAAGGTCTTCCACAGCTTGGCGTTGGCCAGAACCAGAGATTCGGGCATGGAGTTGCCGACGAAGAACAGGTCGGGCAGGACAGGGTTGGCCAGCAGGGTGGCAACTTCCTGCGCGTAGTCGTTCTCAGAGATCTCGATGAAGGTGAACTTCACGTTCAGTTCCTTCTCGGTCTGCTGCACCCAGTGCTTCTCATGGAAGTCTTCGGTGATGTCGGTGTCACGGCGGCGAACTACGATGGACAGCTCAACAGGAGCGTCCTCGGCGAATACGGCGGGAACCATGGTCAGAACCAGAACCAGGGCCAGCAGCATCGCAAGCAGTTTCTTGGACATATGTTTGTCCTCCTTTAATAAATTAGATGAAGAAGCGTTGGCGCTTCTTTATCCCTTGATGGAGCCGATCATTACGCCCTGCACGAAATACTTCTGCAGGAAGGGGTATACGCACATGATCGGGACGCTGGACAGCACGATAACGCAGTACTTGACGACCTGCACCAGCTTCTTGATCTCCGCCACATCCGCGGCGTCGTCGTTGCTGGCCTCTACACCGATATTGATGAAGAGCAGCTTGCGCAGATACATCTGCAGGGGCTGCAGGGAGTTGTCCTGGGTATAAACCAGGGCGTTATAGTAGTTGTTCCAGTGGGCAACCGCGATATACAGGGCAATGACGGCCACGATGGGCTTGGCCAGCGGGATCACGAACCGGAAGAAGAACAGGCCGTTGCCGCAGCCGTCAATGGCGGCGGATTCGCGAAGCTCCTCCGGAATGTTTGCCTGGCAGTAGGTGCGGACCAGGATCATGTTGTACACCGAGATACTGCCGAACAGCACCAGGATCCAGCGGGTATTGGTCAGGTGCAGGGTATAGGCCACGATGTAGGTGGGGATCATGCCGCCGCCGAAATACATGGTGAATACGAACAGGGCCATGATGATGCCCTTGTAGGGCAGGTCCTTCCGGCTCAGGGCGTAGCCGCAGGGAAGCGTACAGCTCAGGCCGAAGAGCGTGCCGAATACCGTATAGAAAATGGTATTGCCGTAGCCGACCCACAGCTGCTTCTGCTTGAAGGCGTAATCGTAGCCGTTGAGCTGGATACCCTTGGGCAACAGGATGAAGGCGCCGCTGTTGACATAGTCGCCATCGGAGATGGAGGCGACAATGGTGTACCAGATGGGGTAAGCGCACAGGACGATCATGATGGAGATGACAATGTAGAAGACAATCTCCAGCGCCTTATCGCCCTTTGTCATACGGTTCATGACTTTTACATCTTTCATTTTGCTTTCCCCTCCTTACCACAGACTGCTGCCGCTGAGCTTGTTGCTGATGGCATTCACCGTGGCCAGCAGCGTGAAGTTGATGATGTTGTTGAACAGGCTGATGGCGGCGGAATAGCTGTAGCGGTACTTGATCATACCCATCTCATACACATAGGTGGAAAGGACGGTGGATACGGAGGAGTTCAGGCTGTTCTGCATGGCGTAGACCTTGTCGAAGCCCAGGCTCATGATGGAGCCGAAGCGCAGGATCAGCATGATGGCAATGGTGCCGCTGATGCCGGGCAGGTCCACATGCAGGATCCGCTGGAAGCGGTTGGCGCCGTCGATCATGGCCGCCTCATGCAGGCCGGGGTCGATACCGGTCAGGGCCGCCAGGTAAATGATGGAGTTCCAGCCGGTCTGCTGCCAGATGCCGCTCCATACATACATGTGACGGAAATACTTCGCCTCGCCCATGAACTGCTTGGCCTCGCCGCCAAGCGCCCTGATCACGCCGTTCACCCAGCCGGTGGAGACGGAGAAGAAGCAGCTCATCATACCGACCAGCACGATAACGGAAATAAAGTGGGGCAGGTAGGTGATGGTCTGGGCGATCCGCTTGAACTTTTTGTTCTGCACCGTGTGCATCATGATGGCCAGCACGATGGGCAGCGGGAAGCCTACCACCAGGTCGTAAATTGTCAGCGTCAGGGTGTTGATAACAACCACCTTGAACTGGGCGGACTTGAAGAAGTAGTTGAACCACTTCATGCCGACCCACTTGCTGCCCGCGATGCCGTCCGCGAAATTGAAATCACGGAAGGCGATCTGGATGCCGTACATGGGCCAGTAATGGAAGAGGATGATGTAGACGAACATGGGCAGTACCATCATATACAGTGCCCAGTTGCGCTTGGCCATCTTCAGCCGGAATTGCCGTTGCGTCAGTCTTGCCATGTTGAAAACCCTTTCCCAATTATTAGTTTTTACAGCTCCGCGTCGATCCAGACGGGCGCGTGGTCGGACAGCACCAGGTAATCCTCGGGCATTTCTCTTTCGAAGCGGCGGACAAAGCCTTCCGGCACGTTGCGCACGAAGATATGGTCAATCGCCTTGTCAAAGCCCTTGGGCTCATACGGTCCCAAAATCTCAGGGCCGCAGGGATGCATGCCGTTTGTCTCCGCTTTGTACTCCACCGCCACATCGTGGGCGTGGACAAAGCCCTTCGAAAAGGCCATCTTCACAGGCTCGGAATCGTAGGGCGTGTTGAAGTCGCCCATGACAATCTGCGGAATGGGATAGTCGGACGCCAGCTCGTTCAGGCGGTCAATGGCGATACCGATCTGGTACGCGCGGGCAAGGCCGGAGCCGGGCTGGTAATGGGGAGATGCGGGATCGTCGCTCTTCCACCACAGGTGGGTGGACATGATGCCGAACATCTTGCCCTCGTCCTTGGTGCGGAATACGGCCACCGCGTAGGACTTGGTATCGCCGTTGTTATACTCGCCCTCCAGGCCGGGCACGGAGCGGGGATACACCAGGAAATCGGAATCCACCAGCTCGAACTTGTCGCGGCGGTACAGGATGGGCGTGTCACGGCCCCATACCAGGGCGAAGGGCAGACCCAGGGCCTGCAGATCCCGCAGCAGATAATCCGCCATCAGCGCGGAGACCTCCTGCAGACCGATGATATCCGGCGCGAAGCGCTGATAAATGGAGGCGAAGCCCTTTTCACGTACTTCCGCGGAGCAGTTCAGACCGCGCTCCTCCCAATAGGGGCAGTTGAAGTCCGCCTTCCACTGGTTGTTGGACATAATCCGGATTTTCATGGCAAAAGCATCTCCTGTCTATTTTATTTGCAGTAGGGGCGCAGAAAGTCGGCCACCGTCACGCCCAGCATGCGGAAACCGTCCTGCGTGAAGTGAACGCCGTCCTCGGTACGGTACTCCGGGGGGACGGTGAGAGAAACGGGGTACAGGTCGTCCACCGGAATATTTTCCTCGGCCATCAGTTTCTTCGCAGCCTCGTTATATTCCTCAATATCGCAATTGCGGCGCAGGAAGCCGGGGTTGATCCGCTCCTCCAGGACGCAGGCGGTGGTGGCAAAAATCAGCTTGGCGTTGGGGAACACAATTCGCAGCAGGCCGATATTGCGCTTCAGCCCCGCCACGTACTCCTCCACCGTATTGAAGCGGCTTCCGTCCCTCATATGCGCGATATCCCAGGCGCCGTTATTGAAATGCACGATGTCGATTTTTTCCGGGTCGCAGTCCTCATACGCCCACATTTGAATATAGCGGGTGGTATACTGCACGAACCGGGCGTTGTCCTGGTTCCAGTACAGCTGCGCGCAGTCGCTCAGCAGCTCTCTGACATGGCTGTCGTAGCCCAAACGGATAGAGTCACCGATCAGGTAAATATTCTTCATTGGCTTTTTGCCCTCCCATGGGCTTTTTCCCCCTCAAAAGATGAAAAGATACCATTGCGCCCGACTGTCCATATTTTCCTTTTGGGGTCTGGTATCATTTTACAGAAAAAAAAAAAAAAAAACGCAAGGCATAATTTTCTGCCATGCAACATATCTCCATATTTTCGCCTGTTTTCGCGCAAATATCCATATCGGGCGAACAAAAAAACGGCACGGTGCCGTTTTCCGGTACCGTGCCGCGGAATGATTCGCGGTTTTCAGATTTCCCGGCCGTTGATGAACACCTTCACCACGTTGGTGGCGATTGCGAACAGGTCGCCGTCCGTCAGGATGATATCGGCGTCCTTGCCCACCTCGATGGAGCCCACCCGGTCCGCCACACCGATATGCTCGGCGGGATGGATGGTGATGGCCTGCAGCGCGTCAAAGGGACGCATGCCGCCCTGGATGGCCATGCCGGCGCAGAAGCGCAGGGAGCTCTGCTGGGTCACGGGGGAGTCCGTAATGATGGACACGTGGCAGCCCGCGTCAGCCAG
Organism: Clostridia bacterium; assembly: GCA_045639455.1. Classification (GTDB taxonomy): domain Bacteria; phylum Bacillota; class Clostridia; order Christensenellales; family Aristaeellaceae; genus JAZUDA01. The sequence continues at coordinate 9,340 of JAZUDA010000318.1, forward strand.
GGCGCCGGGGGTCTCCCAGGTCTTGTTCTTCAGCTCGATTTTGCTGGGCTGGCCCGCGGTGGGGCCGACGGCCAGCGGCACGTTCGCCTTCAGCAGCTCCGGAATAATCAGCGCGCCCTCGGTCACATGCTCCAGCGTCAGCCGCACATTGAACTCCCGGGCAATGCGGATGGCGGTCAGGATATCGTTGGCCTGATGGGCGTGCGCCTTCAGGGGAATTTGTCGGCGCAGCACGGGCACAAGCGCGTTCAGCTTCATATCGAAGGCGGGGCGCTTGGAGGCATCATCGCCCGCGGCGTCCAGCTTCTCCATATATTCCTTCGCCTTGAACAGCATTTCACGCAGCTTGGCGGCGTTGGTCATACGGCTGGAGATGCCCTTATCCTTATAGCAGCGCTTGGGATTTTCACCGAAGGCGCACTTCATGGCCGCCTCGGGCAGAATGACCATATCATCGATGCAGCGGCCCACCGGCTTGAAGGCCGCGAAGGTGCCGCCCAGCACGTTGGAGCTGCCGGGGCCGGTGCACAGGGTGGTCACGCCGCCCAGCGCCGCGTCACGGATGGATTCATCCATCGGATTCAGGCCATCGATGGCGCGCAGGTGGGGGGTCACCGGGTCGTTATATTCATTATAATCCCTGCCCTCATAGCCTACCGCCCAGCCGTCCAGGCCGATATGGCCGTGGCATTCCACCAGGCCGGGAAACACGTTCAGCCCGGCGGCGTTCACGGTTTGCGCGCCCTCGGCGGATAGATTTTCCCCGATGGCCGCGATCTTGCCGTCCTGCACCAAAATATCGGCGACATACGCCTCCTCATGAACGGCATCCTGCACCAGGCCGCCCCGAATTAACAAATCAGACACGGAAATCACGCTCCTTTTCATTCAAAAAGAGATTTTATGCCGCTATTATCCGACAAAAAACAGCGGATTGTCAAGATGTATTTTTTATGCACAGAGAGAGGCGGAATAATCCGCCGGCTTTTTCATTATGATAATAGTGAAGAGTGAAAAAGTAATGGTAGAGAAGACGGCAGGAGGCCATCCAACGTCTCCCCTGCACAAAAATCCTCCCTCTTTCAGCAAAAAGAGGGAGGATTGCTTTGTGCGGTTATTCCTCGTCCAGCATGGCCAGATCGTCATCATCGGGCATCTCGCCGGGGTCGGTTTCCGGGGGGATGGGGGCAACGCCGTCAAACAGCTCGGCACGGAGCTGACGGTCGATTTCGTCCGCGATATCCTGGTTCTGGGTCAGGAAATTGCGGGCAGCATCGCGGCCCTGGGCGATGCGCTGATCCTTGTAGGAGAACCAGGCGCCGGACTTGTGGATGATGTCGCGCTCCACGGCCATATCCAGCAGCGTGCCCATCTTGCTCATGCCCTCGCCGAAGATCATGTCGAACTCGCAGGTGCGGAAGGGCGGGGCCACCTTGTTCTTAACAATCTTGACCTTGGTGCGGTTGCCGTACACATCGGCGCCGTTCTTCAGCGCCTCACCCTTGCGGACCTCCATCCGAATGGAGGAGTAGAACTTCAGCGCGCGGCCGCCGGGGGTGGTCTCCGGGTTGCCGTAGACGACACCCACCTTTTCACGCAGCTGGTTGATGAAGATGGCAACCGTGCCGGACTTCGATACGGCACCGGTGAGCTTTCGCAGCGCCTGGCTCATCAGCCGCGCCTGCAGGCCGACAAAGCTGTCGCCCATCTCGCCCTCGATTTCTGCCTTGGGCACGAGCGCCGCGACGGAGTCCACGACTACCACGTCAATGGCGCCGGAGCGGACAAGGGCCTCGCAGATTTCCAGCGCCTGTTCGCCGGTATCCGGCTGAGAAACGTACAGGTTGTCCACATCAACGCCCAGCTTGCGGGCATAGACGGGATCCAGCGCGTGTTCGGCGTCAATGAACGCGGCAATGCCGCCGTTCTTCTGCGCCTCCGCCACCGCGTGCAGGGCAACGGTGGTCTTACCGGAGGATTCCGGCCCGTAGATCTCCACGATACGGCCGCGGGGCAGGCCGCCCACGCCCAGCGCGATATCCAGCGCCAGGTTGCCGGTGGAAATGGTACCCACGCCGCCCACGACCGCGCTTTCGCCCAGCTTCATTACGGCACCCTTGCCGTACTGCTTGTCCAGATTGGCCAGGGTGGATTCCAGAGCCTTCATTTTTTCTTCCAGAAGCGCGTTTTGGGAAATGGTAACCTTGGTAGGTGCTTCCTTCTTTGCCATGGGTTGTATCCTCCGTATATTTTAATTCTTTTTTTGCTGTTTCAGCGCCGCGTCACCCAGAAGCGTGATGGCCTCCAGCGCGGCCGCTCTGCGGATTTCTTCCCGGGTGCCGGACAAATGCAGCTCCTTTACCGCCACACCATCCTGCGCCGCACAGCCCACAAAGACTGTGCCCACAGGCGTTTCGGGCGTTCCGCCGCCGGGGCCCGCCAGGCCCGTGGTGCTGACGGCAATGTCCGCGCCCGTCTTTTCCCGGGCACCCAGAGCCATTGCCCGGGCACAGGGCTCACTGACCACACCGTACGTAGCGATTATGGCGGAATCCACGCCCGCGAGTGCCGTTTTCATTTCGGGCGCGTAGGTTACAAGCCCCGCCAAAAACGTGCCGGACGCGCCGGGCACATCCACAATCATGGATGAAACCATGCCGCCGGTCAGGCTTTCCGCCGCGGCGCAGGTGAGATGAGACGCCAGCAGCGTCTCCACCGTTTCCCGTACCGTCATCGTCAGCGCCCCTCGCTTTCCGTAAACACCGCCCGGTTCGCGGCCAGGTACGATACGCCGGAATACACGGACAGCGCCACGGCGACCCAGAGCAGGATCTGATCCAGCGGGAACGCGGTAAACAGTACCTCATGCAAGAACAGCGCCACAATCGCCGCCATCTGCGCCACGGTACCGCATTTCGGCGGGCAGCTCGGCGCCAGGTTATAATTCCCGCAGATATTCATTTCGCAGTATTTGCGGTATTCCGGCACGATGACCAGATCCTTCACATCCATGATGCCGGCGTTGGAAAAACCCATCGTCTTCAGGCTTTCGACCCATTTTTCCATTTGATCTCCTCCCGTAGCCAATCATGCTCGATTGCTTCTGATAAACTATTAGTGTCCTTATAGTTTAGTCCAATCCGACTTTTTTTAAGTCGGAGGCCAAGC
>JAZUDA010000319.1:0-6618 GCA_045639455.1 Clostridia bacterium
GAACAAGCACAAAAACCTATCTGCCCAAGGAAAAAGTCGGAAAGCCAAGCAAATGGAATTCGTTTTATTATTTGCTGGCGTTGTCGCATCTGTAGCAGAACAAAATATAATAGTCGCACAGTGCAGAGTTGTTTAAAAAAACGGAAATGGCATCGGCAAATCCGAGTTTGTTGAACTCAAAAAGCTACCTGCTGAAGAGGAAACAGAATTCCTTTTCAGCGGGTAGCTTTGTCTTATAACATATCAAGCAGGGAAAAAATATATGTTTTTTCCCATTCAAAGCCGACCTTAGTCGGCATTTTTTAGGGACAAGCCCCTAAGACCCTGTCAGAGCGAAAAAAATGCTTCCTTATCCGTCTGTAGAAAAACAGCCGGGTCTTTTTTTGTGCGTTGAAGGCCGCCGGAAAATTTCCCGGCCTGTGGAAAACTCCCCCGAAAAGGGGCGTTTTGCCGACATGGGTGTGGTATACTGTTAGTGTCAGAGGACGAGAGGGGACGAGTGGAGAACGTTCGGGGGCTGCCTGCCCCCGAAGGGTCCCTGGGCAGGGAACAAGTTCCCTGCACCCTGTTACCGGGATGACGTGGAGGAGTACTACGACATGCTGCGCTACCTGTACGAAAAGAGCGGAGACGCGGGGGACGCGGACCTGGCGGCGTACAAGCTGCTGCTGTCGCAGTATGACGCGGAGCGGGAAAACGCGCAAAAAAGCGCCGCCTCCTCATCGGGAAGCGGCAAAGTAAAAGCAGAGGAAGCGGAAAAACGGGCAGAAAAAATCCCCGTCAAGGCGGGGAAAATCAAGCGTTAAATATCTTTTTCCACAAGGCGGCGGAGGATTTCGCGGTAACCCTCCTCCACATTGCCCAGGTTGCGGCGAAACAAATCGATATCCAGGGATTCGTGGGTCTTGGCGTCCCAGAAGCGGCAGGTGTCCGGGTCTACCTCATCGGCCAGCATCACAACGCCCTCGCCGCGGCGGCCGAACTCCAGCTTGAAGTCCACCAGCTCCACGCCGACCTGGCGGAATTTCTCCTGCAGGATGTCGTTCACCTGCAGGGCCATCTGGCTCATCTGGTCCACCTCTTCCATGGTGGCGATGCCCAGCGCGGTGATATGGGTGATATTGACCAGGGGATTATCCAGCTCCTGGTTCTTGTAGCAGTACTCGACCACGGTATTCTGCAGCCGGGTGCCCTCAGGCAGACCGAGGCGAACGCCCAGGCTGCCGGCGACGAAATTGCGGACCTTGACCTCCAGCGGAATCATTTCCAGCCGGCGCACCAGGGAGCAGGCACCGTCCAGCTCCCGCACGAAGTGGTTGGGCACACCGTTTTCCGCCAGCAGGGTGAACAGGCGGGCGTTGATGTGGTTGTTCAGCTCGCCCTTGCCCTGCGCGCGGCCACGCTTCAGGCCGTTGTAGGCACGCATATCGTCTTTATAGCTGATGATTGCCAGGGAAGGATCGTCCGTCTCATAGAGTTTCTTGCCTTTTCCCTCGGTGAACAGTTTCCCAAGCTCCATCCTAATCGCGTCCTTTCATCCTTTCCGGTTGGTTTGGAAAAGAATGCCACTATTTTATCAAATCTGGGGACGGATTGCAAGGGTCAACCGGCGGAAAATGAACAAAATCACAGATAAAAAACGAGGAGGTTTTTTGATGGAAGCATTGAACCCGTCCGCCCTATGGACATTCCTGGCGGTATTCCTGGGGCTGTGCGGAGCGGTAGCGGCGGTGGGCGCCGCGGCCCGCACGTTTTCGGACTGGCGCAGGCCCTACGCCCGTGTGCGGGAACGGATAGAAACGCTGGAAAAGCGGGACGCGGACAGAACAACGGAGGCGAAGCTGCTGCTGCGCGCGGTGAACGCCCTCCTGTCCCACAACATCAACGGCAACAGCACGGACAAAATGAAGAGCGCGCAGAACGAAATACAGGCGTACCTGATTGAGAGGAGATGACGGGGGATGTTCAAGGTATGGCTTCGCGCGGCGCTTCGCCGGGCGGTGAAAACGGTGGCGCAGACGGCAGCGGCCACCATCGGCACATCGGCCGTTTTTTCCGGCGTGGACTGGCGTCTGGTGGCTTCATCCGCCCTGCTGGCGGGGATTTTGTCCCTGCTGACCAGCGTCGCGGGCCTGCCCGAGGTGCGGCAGGAGGAAAACGGGGAAAAACCGGAAGAGAAATTTTAATAAAATTGTAAAAAACGCTTGCAAACGCGGAGAAACTGTGATAGAATATACAGGCTTAATGATAAGCGCAATTCCGTAAGGAGGTGAACCGTATGCCGATTATCCAGTCCGCTAAGAAGCGCGTAGCCGTTACCGAGAAGAAGAATCTCCGCAATCGTATGGTCAAGTCTCAGGTGAAGACCGCTGTCCGTGCTTTTGAGAATGCCCAGCCCGAGAATGTCAACGCGCAGTATAGCGCTGCCACCTCCGCGATTGATAAAGCTGTCGCCAAGGGCATCATTGCGAAGAATGCCGCCAACCGCAAGAAAGCTCGCCTGGCCCGCAAGATCGCTCAGGCCTGATGAAAGCAAAAAGAAGCCGATTGCCTCGGCTTTTTTTGTACCCGTTTTTCGCTTCAAACAACAAAACCCCGGCCTTCCTTCAGGGAAAGCCGGGGCGTTTTTTACGCGGGATTACTTGGCAGCGTCAAAGGCTTCCTGGACGATTTCCAGGTAGCGGGGATAACGCATGTCGGTCAGAGCCTTTACGAACTCGTCCCAATCCTTATCGATATCCTTGGTGCCGGTGATGAAGGCGCCGCGGTATTCGGTAATGCACTGCTCCAGGTCGGTCAGGATGGGGCTCTTCTCATCGTTCTGAGCAACGGTGAAGAATACGGGCTCCCAGATCTCCTCGGGCAGGTAGGGCAGCATGCACTTCGCGGCAGCCAGCGGAATGGGCTTGGTTTCGCCGCCGATGAACACGTTGTCCAGCAGCAGGGTGGGGCAGTTACCGCCGGACCAGCAGGTGTGCTGAGAAATAACCTGGGTCAGGGTCAGGCCGTCGGGATTCTTGTTGACGTAGTCGTTGTAAGCGTGAACGCCGTTTTCGTCGGTGTCGTACAGCATTTCGTCAACCAGGAACAGCAGCTCGGCGCCTTCCTGGGAGTAGAAGTAGTCTACCCACTGGATCAGCAGCTTGGCATGCTCTTCGGAGCAGGAATCCATGATGACGAAGGAAGCGGGAGAATAGATCTTGGAGTCGCAGGAGGTGTACATCTGATCGCCGTCGGGGCCGATCAGGGCAGCGGGCAGGCCGGCGTAGTAGGGCTCGATGTCGCCGCCTACGTTGGTCAGGTTCACAGCCATGTACAGGCCTTCACGGTTGGCGGTACCCTGGGCAACGTTCTGGGCGGTATCCATGGTGAAGATGTTCTCGTCCAGCAGGCCCTCGGTGTACCAGTCATGCAGCTGCTTGAGCAGCTTGCGGTAGCTGTCGGAAGCGGGCCAGAAGCGCAGGTTGCCTTCCTTGTCGGTATCGATGTAGTCCACGTTTTCGCCGTGGGTCTGCAGGGCGTAGGCACCCTTGAAGCAGTTTTCAATGGTGTCGATGGAGCCGGCGGACATGGGGATTTCATCGTTGGGGTCGCCGTTGGCGTTGGCGTCGTTGGCCTTGAACAGGCGCAGCAGCTCGGTCAGCTCATCGATGGTGGTGGGAACCTTGGCATCAATGCCCTGGGCCTTCAGGTTTTCCATCCAGTTCATGTTCAGGAACTGACGGCTGCCCACGGTCAGGCCGGAGCACAGGTTGAAGTAACCCACGCAGTAGATGTGACCGTCTTCCATGGTCAGGGACTTGCGAACGGAAGGATTCTCGTCGAAGAACTTCTTCAGGTTGGGGGCGTACTGATCGATCAGCTCGTCCAGGGGCATCAGCAGCTCTTCGCTGGAGTACTTGTTCACTTCAGCCAGGGACAGCTTGGCGCGGTAGATGGCTTCTACATCGCTGCCGCCTTCGGCTTCGTCGATGAACAGGGCGTTGCGGCTCTCGGTGAAGGTAGCGTTGGGCAGGTGAGTCCATTCTACATGGACGCCGGACAGCGCTTCATACTTCTGCCACATCAGCATGTCGTTGTAGTCCACCTGACCGTCGCGGCGCCAGGTCGCGATCTTCAGGGTTTCGGGCTCGGTTACCAGGGGCATCTCTGCGAAGGCAGCGCTGACAGAGGCCAGCATGCACAGACACAGGAGCAGGGACAGGAACTTTTTCATGTTCTTCCTCCGAGTATTGTATTATTCATCATATGCGGACGCATATGTCTGAACCGGAATCAACCCTTCACGGCGCCGATCATGGTACCCTTGACAAAGTAGCGCTGCAGGAAGGGATACAGGCACATCACGGGCAGGGACGCCACGATGACCACGGCGTATTTCATGCCCTCGAAAATCAGAATCTGGTCAACGGAGGAGGCCAGGGTATCGGTGGCCTCGGTGATGGAGTTGGTAAAGAGGATTTCGCGCAGGGCGATCTGCAGGGGAATCTTGCTGGAATCGCGGATATAGAGCATGGCGTTGAAGTAGGCGTTCCAGTGCCCCACGCCGTAGTACATCACCAGCACCGCCAGAATGGGCATGGACAGGGGCAGCACGATGGTGAACAGGGTGCGGATGTTGCTGCAGCCGTCCACGAAGGCGGATTCCTGAAGCTCATACGGAATGGAGTTGGAAAAGAAGGAGCGGGCGATGATCATGTTGTACACGCTCGGCGCGCCGGGCAGCACAATGGCCCATACGGTGTCCATCAGGCCCAGGTTCTTGATCAGGATGTAGTTGGGGATCATGCCGCCGCCGAAGAACATGGTGAAGGTGATGGGCATCATCAGGATGCGGCGCCCGACCAGGTCCTTGCGGGACAGGGGGTAGGCAGCGATGACCGTCATGACAATGTTGATGGATACGCCCAGGATGGTGTAGACAATGGTATTCCGGTAGCCGATCCACAGGCTGCCCTGCCGCAGCACTGCCTGGTAGGAGGACAGGGTGATGTCGATGGGCCACAGGTACATTTTACCCGCCACCAGGGCGGAGGGGCTGGTAATGGAGGCGCTGACAACATAAACCAGGGGGTAGAGCACAATCAGCGCGGCAAAACTCAGCAGGATATAGACAATCGTTTCAAACAGGACATCGCCCGCGGAAAGGCGGATATGCTTCTTACTCATTTCGGTGCCTCTCCTTCATCAGAAAATACTTGTGTCGTTCAGCTTGCTGGTGATGGTGTTGACAATCAGCAGCAGGATGCAGTTGATGACGGAGTTGAACAGGCCCACGGCGGTGGAGAAGCCGTACTCGCTGTTGATCAGGCCGCTCTTGTACACGTAGGTGGAAATCACTTCGGAGGCGGAGATGTTCAGGTCGTTCTGCATCAGGAAGACCTTTTCATAGCCGACGCCCATCAGGCTGCCGCAGCGCAGAATCAGCATAACGCAGATGGTGGGGATGATGGAGGGCAGGGTGATGTGAATCATCATCTGCCAGCGGGAAGCGCCGTCCACGCGGCCCGCCTCGTACAGCGTGGGGTCAATGCCGGAAAGCGCCGCCATGTAGATGATGGAGTTCCAGCCCATGTTCTGCCACACGCCGGAAATCACGTAGAGGGAGTTGAAGTATTCCGGCCTTGTGAGGAAGGCGGTCCGTTCCCCGCCCAGGGCCACGATGATGTTGTTCACAATACCCGTGGAGTTGGAGAACAGGGCGTTGATAATGCTGACCAGTACCACCGTCGAAAGGAAGTGGGGGGCGTAGGTCACGGTCTGCACGAATTTCTTGAAGCCGGGGCGGTTGACCTCGTTGAGCAGCAGCGCCAGCAGAATGGGCACCGGGAAGCCCAGCGCCAGGGAGTACAGGCTGATGGACAGCGTGTTGGTAATCAACCGCTCGAAATAGTAGGAATTGAACAGGCGGGTGAAGTTGGAATACCAGGGGTTCAGCCAGGGGCTGCCCAGAATGCCCTTCTTGAAGGAGAACTTCCGGAAGGCAATCTGCACGCCGTACATGGGGACATATTCGAAGATGATAAAGTAAGCCGCCACGGGCAGCAGCAACAGGTACAGGTCATAATTGCGCAGAATCAGCCGCAGCTTGCGGCGAAAACGCCCCTGAGGACGATTTACCACGTTATTCTTCATCGATGTCCACAAAGCTCCAATACATGATAATATGTTTAGACTACTATTCTACAGGAGACCTTGCGTTTTGTCAATAAAATACAGGGAATCCCGGGGAAAACGGTTGCGTTTTCGCCGCCCGCGCGGTACAATCAGAGGGAAGCAAGGGGAGAAAGGCGGATAGATAGTATGGCATATGAAAAGAAAACGGGAAGCTATACAACGAAAAACGGCGTAACGTTCCAATATTATGTATATGAAAACCGCGTAGCCGGGAAGGCGCCGGCACTGCTGGTGTACCTGTCCGGCACGGACGGCGTGGGCGACGACCTGACAAAGCTGCTGCGCATCGAAAGCCTGCCCAGCTATCTGGAGCAGGGGAAAATCACCCTGCCGGAGGGCTCCGTCCTGCTGGCGCCCCAGTGCCCCGCGGGGCATAAGTGGTACGCTATGCCCGGGGATGTGACGGAGCTGATTGAAAGCATGGCCCGGCAGCTGGGCGGG
>JAZUDA010000320.1:0-5121 GCA_045639455.1 Clostridia bacterium
GGTTTTCGTGATGATTGATAAAACAGAGGTGATAATAAAATGGTAATCAGTGCAACGACCGCGGGCTTCAAATGGGCACGGGACGATGCCCCGATGGCTGACGCGGATATCATCCGGATGATGGCCAAGGGTGGCTTTCAGTATGTCGACCTGAACCTGGACGTGGAGGCCGCCCCCGGCATGCGGCTGAGCGGTGACCGCTGGGAAGAGTATGTGGACGAAATCGGCAATGTCCTGGCGGAAACCGGCGTGGAAATCGTGCAGGCACACGCGTACTTTATTTCCGGAGGCAAAATCTGGACGCCGGAGCAGTATGATTATCTGTATCGCGCCAATAACCGCCTGATTGAGGTCTGCGGACGGCTGAATATCCCCGTCATTGTGGGACATCCTATCAACGGTGTGAACTCCGACAACCTTTCCTTTGATCAGGTTGTGGAGCAAAGCGTCACGTATTTCAGGCACTATCAGGATTCGCTGGCCAAGTACGGCGTTCGTATGGCAATCGAAAACCTGATCGCGCACTATACCAACGATGCCGAAACGATAGCCGCAGTGGCGGACCGGCTGCCGCGGGAACAATTCGGCAATTGCTGGGACGCGGGTCACGCCTGGATTCGCGGACTGAATCAGCGCGAGTCCATCGCCTACCTTGGCGACAGGTTGATTGCCACCCATCTGCACGATAACTGGGGTACAGAAGGAAAAGACTGGCATATGGTTCCCTTCTCAGGTACAGACGACTGGGAAAACATTGTGCATACCCTGCGGGACATCGGCTATAAAGGCGCCCTTGATATGGAACTGAACATGACCCGTCATTCCCGCTCTATGATGCTGGATAACATTGTGTACTGCCGCAAGATTGCGGATAAACTGCTTGCATTGTGATAACGGAGGTAGAAAGATGCATCGTTTGAAAGAACTTGAATATGATGTGGTCGTAATCGGCGGCGGTGCCGGTGGCCTGTGCGCCGCGATTGCCGCGGCCCGTGAGGGTGCCAAGACCATTCTGGTGGAGCGTACCGGTGTTCTGGGCGGATGTGCCGCTTCCGGCCTGACGATTCTGGGTTATCTGGATCGCCAGGGACGTCCCTGCCTGGGCGGTCTGCCCCAGGAAATCAATATGCGCCTGCGTGAAATGAATGGCGCCATGGGCCATTTCCGCTGCCCGGTTCATAATTCCATGAGCCCCATCTCCGCTCCGATGATGAAGATTCTTGCCGTGGAAATGTGCAAGGAGGCCGGCGTTGATATTCTCTTCAACTGCGACCTGACGGATGTGAAGGTGGAAAAGGGCGCCATTACCGAGGTAACTGTGTACGGCAAGTGCACCGATATCCGCATCAAGGGCAAAGTGTTTGTAGACGGTACCGGCGACGGCGACCTGGCGTATATGGCAGGCTGCGACTTTATCTCCGGACAGGATGGAACGGGCATCATGCAGCCCTCCACGCTGGTATTCACCATGACCGGCTTCGACCTGGAAAAGTTCTATGCTTGGGTCGAGGAACATCCTGGCGATATCGGCCTGGGCGGCCTGGAAGTGGACGGGTACGACCTGGACTTCTTCCGTTCCACCCCCGGCCATTGCCTGATTGGCCTGATTGATACCATCAAGGAAGCCCGCAAGAACGGCGATTTCACCATTCCCCGTTCCGAATTCATCTACATCAAGACTGCCGTACCCACGCTGCTGGCGAACAACACCAGCCGTATCATCAATATCGATGCGTCCGATCCCATGCAGCTGTCCGACGGCCTGGTACAGGGCTATCAGCAGGTGCATGAGCAGGTCCGCTTCTTGCGCAAGTATGTGCCCGGCTTTGAAAACGTTGCGGTCAGCGATATTTCCTCCACCCTGGGCATCCGGGAGACCCGCCACTTCAAGGGTATCCGCCGCCTGACCAAGGAGGAAATGTTTGCCTATCAGCAGGATGACGAAACAATCGCCCTGTGCGGCTATATTGTGGATATTCACCATGGCGATGGCAAGGACACGGATATCACCCATCTGTCCGATCCCTTCGGCCTGCCCTATGGCTGCTTTGTGGCCAAGGATGTAAAGAACCTGTACCTGTCCGGCCGGACCCTGTCTGTGGATTCCACCGTATTCGCGGCTGCCCGCGTTATGGGCCCCCTGATGCAGGCCTCCGAGGGCATCGGCATCGCGGCGGCAGACTGTGTGAAGAACGATATCCTGCCCGCGGATGTGGATGTGGCGAAGCTGCGCGAAAAGCTGCTTGCCCATGGTGCCATCCTGAAGGTGGAATAAATGCAGGCTTCATTAACATGCTCCACTCTTTTCCCGAACAGGGAAAAGAAGGTGCTCGGCTGGGAAGATATTTTCCGCGACGCCGCGGAGGCGGGTTTTCGCTGCATTGATATCAGCTTTCCTACGAAGATAGAGGAGATCAACCGCACCATTTTGTCAGGTGATTGGAAGCAATGGGCCCGTGAACTGGCGTCCTTGCTGAAAAAATACGACCTGACCGCGGTACAGTCCCACGCTACCTACTGGACTGCCATGAAGCCCTGGGCCGCGGAAGCGGAAAAGCTGGAATTGTATAAGACCATTATCAGTCGCTGCGTGGATATTTCCGCACTGCTGGATATCCCGTGGGTCGTGGTTCATCCGCTGTGCGCCGCCAACACCTATGATTTCCCTATGGAAAAAGTATTGGATGTGAATGAGCGGTTCTACCTTTCCTTCCTACCTGCCATGAAGGGTACGGATACGGGCGTGGCGATTGAAAACCTGTACGTGGGGGAATTGCAGTCTGCCCGTCATATGATGATGCTGGGGGAGCGGCTGGACAGCGAGAAATACGGATATTGCTGGGATACAGGACACGCCAACATCACCCGGCAGGATCAGAGCACATCCATCCGCATGCTGGGGGACAGGCTGAAAGCTACCCATATCAATGACAACCGCGGAGCCCAGGACGAGCATCTGCTGCCCTATATGGGCAGTGTTCCGTGGGAAAAGGTGACAAGCGCTCTGGCCGGTATCGGCTACCGGGGTGCTATGAACTACGAAGCATACGGCATGGCGGAAAACCTGCCCATCCGGTACCGGGCGGATGCGTTCGCCTACGCGTACCGCGTGGCGAATGATTTGATCAACGAAAGCGAACAACAGGAGGAGAAACAATGAATACGAAACTGAAAATTGTGACCCATCAGGCGGACGTGTGTGTTGTGGGCGGAGGCCTTGCCGGTATCTGCGCCGCGATTTCCGCCGCCCGCCACGGTGCCAAGGTAGTATTGATGCAGGACCGTCCTGTTCTGGGCGGCAATGCCTCCTCCGAAATTAAAATGTGGGTCTCCGGTGCCGGTTCCCGCGTACGCAACCTGCAGGAAACGGGCATCATCGAGGAAATCTTGCTGGAAAACATGCATCGTAATCCCAGTCGGTCCTTTACGATGTGGGACGCACTGCTGTATGAAAAGGTCCGGTTCCAGGAGAATATCACGCTGCTGCTGAACTGCGCCTGCTGCGATGCCGAAATGGACGGCAGCCGCATCAAATCCGTCACCGGCTTCCAGCTGACCACCTATACCTGGCAAAAGGTCGAGGCTCCTATTTTCTGCGACTGCTCCGGCGACAGCATTCTGGCACCCCTGACAGGCGCTGAATACATGGTGGGCCGTGAAGCGAAGGAGACCTTCGGTGAAGAATTCGGCCTGGAAGAAGCCGACAAGCGCACCATGGGCATGAGTCTGATGATTCAGTGCCATGAAACAGAGCATCCTGTTTCCTTCACGCCGCCCAAGTGGGCTTACCAGTTCAAGACGGATGAGGAAATGCACTATAAGCCTCATGAATGTCTGACCAAGATTCACACCAACTTCTACTGGATTGAGTTGGGCGGCGAGATGAATACTATCGACGACACCGAGGAAATCCGGGACGAGCTGCTGAAGATTGCCTTCGGCGTGTGGGATCATATGAAGAACTGGGGCGACCACGGCGCCGAGAACTGGGAGCTGGATTGGATCGGTTTCCTGCCCGGCAAGCGTGAGAGCCGCCGCTATGTGGGCGACTATGTGCTGAACCAGAATGATGTGGAGAAGCACCCCTGCTTTGAGGACGAAGTGGCCTACGGCGGCTGGCAGATTGACAACCATCTGCCCGGTGGCTTCTTCATGGATGGCAACTCCGGCAACCATCTGCAGAAGCGCCGCCTGACCGAGCCCTACGGTATTCCTTTCCGCTGCCTGTACTCCCGCAATATTGATAACCTGATGGTGGCGGGCCGTAATATCAGCGCCAGCCACATTGCCTTCGCCTCTTCCCGCGTGATGGCGACCTGTGCCATCATTGGCCAGGCAGTAGGTACCGCCGCGGCTCTGGCGACCGCCAAGGGAATCGATCCCAAGAAGCTGTACCCTGATTCCATCAAGGAACTTCAGAAGCAGTTGATGGATGATGACTGCTTCCTGCCGCATTACCGCCGTACGCCCAGCGAAATCTGCCGCAAGGCGACCCTGAGCTGCGATTACGGCGATTGCTCGGCTATCCTCAGCGGCCTGGATCGCCGCATTTGGGGCAATGATAATGGCTACTACGGCAAGATTAACAATGCCATCACCTACACCTTTGACGCGCCCACCCATCTGTCCTCCTTCCGTCTGATTTGCGATAGTGACCTGGACCGTGAGTATGTGGAGGGCAACCCGGACGTGGTGAATATTTCCACCTGCCTGGCGCGCCGTCTGGACTATAACAACACAACTTTCGGCTTCCCGCGCTGCATGCTGACCTCCTTCAAGCTGGAGGCGCAGAACGAAGCAGGGGAGTGGACAGAGGTGTACCGCAAGGACGGCAATATCATGCGTCTTGTGCGGGATAAGCTGGACGTGACTTGCAAGGCCATCCGCTTCGTGCCCCTGGCTACCTACCATACGGAGCACGTGATGGAGTACTACGGCAGTGCCCAGGCGCATATCTTTGCCTTTGATGTGGAATGACATCGGTTGATGAATTTGGCCGTCGGGATTGCCCGGCGACCGTTTTTATACCGCAAAACCAGAATAAACGGACGAAGAACGAAATATATGAAAAATTTTTGAAAAAAAGTATTGACTTTAACAAACTAAAGTGATAAACTGATG
>JAZUDA010000321.1:0-1957 GCA_045639455.1 Clostridia bacterium
AAATGATACTCGTTCCTGTGTCCCATGCCAAGCCCGTCCATTCATGATATTTCCCCTTCATTTTATCCTTCTTGGTGCGCTTCGTCAAGGAATTGAAAAAATATCTTTTTATTTTCTTCATGAATTTTACAAAAAATCAAAATTTACCATTTCATTCTGCAAACGAATCTGTTATAATCAAGGATGGAAATTTATCGAAAGGGGCGATTGGTCTTTGCCCAAAGCGAAGTCGATTTATGCCTGTACGGCATGCGGATATGAAAGTGCGAAATGGATGGGACGCTGTCCGGGCTGCGGTGCTTGGAATACCATGCAGGAGAGCATGGAGGAAACCGTTCCTGCGAAGGCTATCAAACAGCGGCCGGGCACCGGCGCCCAGGCCATGCTGCTGTCCGATATTCCCGAGGACGCCCAGCCCCGCGTATCTACCGGCATCGGTGAGTTGGACCGGGTTCTGGGCGGTGGCGTGGTAGAAGGCGCGCTGATGCTCTTCGGCGGCGACCCCGGCATTGGCAAGAGTACGCTGATGCTGCAACTGTGCGCAAACCTGGGGAAAAGCGGTAAAAAAATCCTGTACGTCAGCGGCGAGGAAAGCGTAAAACAAATCAAGCTCCGCGCCACCCGGCTGGGGCTGTCCTGCCCTTCCCTGTATGTACTGGCGGAAAACGCCATGGACCAGGTGGAGGAGAAGGTAAACAAGCTTGCACCCGACTATCTGGTCATTGACTCCATTCAGACCATGTACAGGCCTGAAATGGCCTCCGCGCCCGGCTCCGTCAGCCAGGTTCGTGAAAGCGCCTCCTTGCTGATGCGTATGGCCAAGGGGAACGGAATCGGGGTATTCGTCATCGGTCACGTGACAAAAGAAGGCTCCCTGGCCGGCCCCCGTGTATTGGAGCACATGGTTGATGTGGTGCTATATTTTGAGGGAGACCGTCAGCATGAGTACCGTCTGCTCCGTGCCGTCAAGAACCGTTTCGGCTCCGTCAATGAGTTGGGCGTTTTCCAGATGACACAAGGCGGCATGCAGGAGGTAGAAAATCCCTCTGAAACGCTGCTGAGCCGCCGGGCAAAAGGTGCCTCGGGCTCCGTTGTATTCTGCGGGCTGGAGGGTTCCCGACCCATGCTGGTGGATTTGCAGGCGCTGGCTGCCCAATCCTTCTATGCCGTGCCCCGGCGTACCGTCAACGGCATGGATCAGGGCAGAATTGCCCTGCTGCTGGCCGTGATGGAAAAGCGCGCCGGGCTGAAACTATTCAACCAGGATGTGTATGTGAACGTGGCCGGCGGCATGGAGCTGACTGAGCCCGCCGCGGACTTAGCCGTTGTCATTGCCGTAGCCAGCAGCCTGAAAAATGCCGTTTTACCCGCCGAACTTGCCGTGATGGGCGAGGTTGGCCTGGCCGGAGAGGTACGTGCTATTCCCCAGGCTGAACGCCGCGTGGCCGAGTGCGCACGTCTCGGCATGACGCAGATTGTAATGCCAAAGGATAATGCCCGTCGCCTTACCCCGCCCGACGGGGTGAAAATCATCGGTGTGGATACCGTCGCGCAAGCGATGGCCGTGCTGATGAACTGAAAGGATTACGTATATGAAAAAAGTACTCGCGCTCCTAATGAGCATCATGCTGCTTCTGTCCGTTTGCCCGCCTGTTTCCGCTGAGGGCACAGCCCCTGTGGCGGTGCTTCAGTTTGGTGACGAAAACGGGCAGGTGACGCAACTGCAGACCCGGCTGAACGAGCTGGGTTACTACACCATCAAAATCACCGGCAAATATCTGGACTATACCAAGAAAGCCGTGGAGGATTTCCAGGCAGATTACGGCCTGGTTGTAACGGGAATTGCCGATGAAATCACCCTGACTCGTCTTGAAACGGCAAAGTACCGTGCTCTTCGCCGCGGGGACTACGGCAATGACGTAAAAGCGCTGCAGACCCGTCTGAAGGAGCTGGGCTA